>DATMZR010000019.1 GCA_035573435.1 Solirubrobacterales bacterium | reverse complement strand
GAAGGTGCCCGCCGGCGGAGTGGCTTGCCCGTCAGTGTCGAGCCCCCAGCAGGCGACGGTGCCGTCCGTCTTGATCCCACAAGTGTGCTGGCCTCCCGCATCCACGCTTCCGGCCACGGCTCCCACCGGCGCGGTCGCAATCGAGGTCCCCGCGTCCCCGGTGGGCGGCGCTCCGGCCGAGGCCGTGCCGGCGAGACTCAGGGGGATCAGCGCGGCCGCGAGCGCGGCCAGGGCATGGACGGTGCGCCGGCGAACGGCAGAACGACTCAGCCGAAGCCGGCAGCGGGTCCGCGTCCGCGCGGATTGCGCACTCTCCATGCTCCCCTCCTCCCCCTGGATGCACACCGAACTTCCCCCTTAGCTTGGGGCTCGAGCGACCCTATCATCCGGGCTCGGGGCGGTCAACGCCCTCCCGACAAGCAGGTATCGCGGCCGGGCGTCAGCGAACGGACCCCGCATACTGGTGCAAGGCCGATGGGGAGCCGTTAGGCTTGCCGGAGCACGGTGCCGGGAAGGGAGGTGTCCCGTAATAGCAGGTGTCTTCAAGTTCGCAATAGCGCTCGCCCTGAGCCTATTGGCGATCTCTGCCGGCGCACAGGCGCACAGCGTCGGGATCCTAGGCGGGGACCTCTCGGAGACGCAGCTTCGCGCCGAAGAGACCATGGCCCTGGGGCCCGAGCACGCCGCCGAGCATGCAGCCGAACGAGCCGCCGTGGCCAAGGAGAAGCGCCGCCTGAGCGGGCTCTCGCCGAGCGAACAGCGGCAGCTCGCCAGGCAAGACCACCGCAAGGCCGAGCAGTTCGCGGAGCTCAGCGAGGACACCGGCGCAGCGGACCAGGTCGGCCGCTGGACGCACGCCCCGTTCCAGATCCCTCACGTGGCCATCAACGCCGTGATGCTGGCGACAGGCAAGGTGATGCTCTGGGGAAAGTCGTTCCCGGGCGAGCCAATCAACCGCGGCAATGCGGCGCTGTGGGATCCGTCCAAGGGCACCGGAAGCAGTGCGTTCACCGAGGTCCCGCCGCCCCCCATCGACCCGGACGGGTCGGGCCCCCAGCAGACCGACAGGGCGCCGCTCTTCTGCTCCGGGCAGTCGTTGCTGCCCAGCGGCGAGGTCCTGATCACCGGGGGCAACCGCGTCTTTCCTGACCAGTACCCGAGCGATGGATACACAGAGTTCGCGGGACTCAACCGAGCCTTCACCTTCAATCCCTGGACCGAAACGTGGACCGAACAGCCCCAGATGAACCACGGCCGCTGGTACCCGGGGCAGGTCGAGCTCCCGGGCGGCCGGACCCTGATCCTCAGCGGCTTCACGGGCGAGCAGCCCGGTGGCATCACCAACCGCGACCTCGAGATGTTCACGCCGGCTGCTCAGCCCGGCGGCGTCGGCTCGATGACCCTCTTGCCCTCGGGCGAGCGCCTCACCGGTCTCTATCCCCACCTTTTCACGCTCCCCAACTCGAACGTTCTGCTCGCCGGCCCGGGGGCGGGCGACTCTGCGGTGCTCCGGATCACCGACTACACATGGCATGAACTCCCGCGGGCCTCCCAAACCCGCAGCGGTGGCAATGCCGTGCTCGACCCAGGTCCCCCCTCAGGCTCCTGGCGAGTGACGCAGATCGGCGGGTTCCCGAACTGGGCGACCGCCAAGGGCACGCGCCCGGCAACCCCCACGACGGAGACCATCAACGCGAAGGATGCCGGTAGGGGGTGGCAGCGCGGCCCGTCCCTGAACCTCTCCCGCTCCTACGGGAACACAGTCTTGCTGCCGGACGGCTCGATGGTCATGGTCGGCGGGGGCGTCGGCTATACGACCCTGAACGAGAAGCACGCGATCGACGGGACGGGCAAGCGCCGGCAGGTGGAGCTGTACGACTCCACCACCCAGCAGTGGCGCCTGGGCCCGGCGCAAGTCGAGGATCGCGGCTATCACTCGACGGCGCTTCTGCTGCCGAACGGAAAGGTGTGGTCGGCCGGCGACGACAAGTATCCACTCGAGCCGGATGGCAGCTGGGAGCGCACGGACACCGCCGAGATCTACTCGCCGCCCTACCTGTTCAAAGGCCCCAGGCCGAAGATCGTCTCGACGCCGAGCGAGCTTCGCTGGGGCGACGTGTTCTCGGTGTCCCTCGACCCTTCCGTCCCCGTCGACTCCGCGGTCCTGGTCGCGCCGAGCGCCACCACGCACGGCGCCGACTCCAACCAGCGCGTGATCAAGCTGGCGGTAAAACAGATCCAGGGGGACCGCATCGACCTGGTCGCGCCGCCAAAGCCCGCAGTCGCGCCGCCCGGCTATTACATGCTCTTTGTTATGCACCAGGGCGTGCCGTCGATCGCCAAATGGGTGAAGCTCAACCCGAACGCCCCCGACGCCCCGCCTTAACCCGATGAAGCGCTTTTCCCTGCCGGCGGCCCTGGTCGCCGCCTTCGCCCTTTTCGCTGCGCCGGGGAGCGCCCTGGCGGCAAGCGCAACGCCGCTCTCGCCGTCAGCGCTCGACTTTCCCGCAGCCTTTACGCCCACGCCGGCCGGCAGCCGCATCCTCTTCGGCGAGCGCTTCACTGGGCGCATCAGGTGGCTCAACCCGGCGACGGGCACGAGCACGCCCTTCTTCACCGTTCCCAGCGTGGCGACCGAGGGATTCCAGGGGCTCTTGGGCCTGGCCCTGAACCCGAGCTACCCCAGCGACGCGCGAGTGTGGGCGTTCGCGACCCGCACGGTGTCGGGAACAGCCACGAATCAGCTCTTGCGGATCCGGGCCGATGGCAGCGGCTTCACGGTCCTGCGGAGCCTGCCGACGACCGAACTGCGGAACGGCGGCCGGATCATGTTCGGCCCCGACGGCAAGCTATACGTGGTCATCGGCGACCGAGATAGCCCCGGCATGGCCCAGAACCTGGGCAGCCTGGCCGGGAAGGTGCTGCGGCTGAACCCGGACGGGACGGTGCCCTCCGACAACCCGCGCGCCGGTAGCCCGATCATCGGGTACGGCATCCGCAATTCGTTCGGCTTCGACTTCGACCCGGAACGGGGGACCCTTTGGCTGACCGACAACGGCCCCCACTGCAACGACGAGCTCAACCTGGTCGCACGCCTGAAGCTGAGGAACTACGGCTGGGGGCCGTCGCAGACCTGCAGCACTCCGCCCTCGGCGCCCTTCAACACCAACCAGGACGGGCCCGACCCGGTGCTGCCGAAGCTCTTCTTCGCTGCGTCGCCGCCGGCGCTCACCGGGGTAGCCTTCTGCGAGAGCTGCGGGCTCTCGAGCCCCGGCCAGCTCTTCTTCGGCGACGTCAACACCGGCACGATTCGTCGAGCGAAGCTGACCTCCGCGCGCACGGGGATCGCCTCGCAGGCGCCGTTCTATGACCATCCCGACTCGGTGCTGTCGCTCGAGACGCCGCTCGACGGTGGCCCGATCTACTTCAGCACGAGAACGAACATCCTCCGGCTGACCCCCTGACTCCCCACACTAGTGGTGAAGGCTCTGATCAAGTCGACCTCGAGCTTGCCCAGGGCGCGGGCCCTGATGGTCGTCGCGCTCGCGGTCTCGGCCGCCGCGATCGCCCTCCTGGTGTCTGCCGCCGGCACCCCGGCGGCAGACCAGGCGCGACCGAACATCGTGGTGATCATGACCGACGATCAGACGCTCGAGTCGATGCGAGTGATGCACAACGTCAAGGCGCGGATTGGGGACAAAGGCGCGACGTTCACCAACAGCTTCGTCAACTACTCGCTTTGCTGCCCCTCCCGCGCCACCTTTCTCACCGGCCAGTACGAGCACAACCACCGCGTCCTCGGCAACCTGCCACCCGACGGCGGCTTCGGCCGCTTCCAGGCCCTCCACGGCGACAACAACCTGGCCGTGTGGCTCCATCGCGCCGGCTACTACACCGCGATGGTCGGCAAGTACCTGAACGGCTACGCGAACGACCCCCCGGTTCCGCGCGGCTGGTCGGAGTGGCACGCGGCAGCTCCCTATGACCAGCAGGTCTACAACTACCGGCTGAACGAGAACGGCACCCCGGTCCATTACGGACAGCATCCCGCCGATTTCAAGCAGGACGTTCTGACACGGAAGGCGGTCAGTTTCGTCAACCGTCGAGCGCGCCTGACCCCACCATTCTTCCTCTGGGTCACCTACACGGCTCCTCACGAGGGAGGCTGGGGAAACGCGCCCGTGAGCTACTGCGGGAATCCCGCGGCGAAGCCGGCGCCCCGCCACGCGCACGCCTTCGACGCCGAGCCGCTGCCGAAGCCCCCGAACTTCAACGAGCCGGACGTCTCGGACAAGCCCGCCTACATCCGCAACCGCTCCCGCTTTGGGCCGGATGCGATCGCACAGATCCAGCGCAGGTACCGCTGCCAGCTTGGGTCGGTGCTCTCCGTCGATGAGGGAGTGGACAAGATCGTCGACGCTCTGGGACTGAGCGGGGAACTCGCAAACACCCTGCTGATCTTCACGTCCGACAACGGGTTTCTGAACGGCCAGCACAGAATCCCGCCGGACAAAGGGCACATCTACGAGGAGTCAATCCGGGTGCCGCTGATGATGCGCGGCCCGCGCATCCCCGCGGGAGTGGAGGTTGGCGACCTGACGATCAACGCCGACCTGGCGCCGACGATCGTCGATGTGGCGAATGCGACACCCGGCCTGACCATGGACGGGCGCTCGCTGATTCCGGTGGTGCGAAATCCCGGCATCGAGCAGGGACGCGAGTTGCTGATCGAAAGCGAGCGCTGGTACCAGCAGCCGGCCTTCAATGCGATCCATACGAGGCGCTACGTCTACGCCGAGTACGCCACGGGCGAAAAGGAGCTCTATGACCTTCAGAGCGACCCGTTCGAGCTCTTCAGCCGAGATCAGGCGCCCGCATACGCATCCATCAGGTCCACCCTGGCGACCCGCCTTCATCAGCTGCAGAACTGCGCCGGTTCCAGCTGCCGGACCCATCCCTGAGCAACGACGACGAAGGGCCCCTCGCGGGGCCCTTCGTCATCTGCATCTCTCGATGCGCGCTACTTGTTCTGAGCCGCAGTCGCCTTGAAGAGCTGGCCACGCACCGCACCGCCCCCGAACTGGCTGGTGTGGACGTTGACGTAGAACGCTGCAGAGGCATTCGCGCTGACGCTCTGCTTGATCGCGTTGGCCACGGTGTCGGGCACGTTCTGGCAGTTATGCGACGCTCCCGAAAGGCCCGCGCTCGGAGCCGGGTTGAGCGGGATCTTGATCGGTCCGTTTGCGGTGGTCGGTCCACCCTGATGGATGTGAGCCGCGGTCGGAGTGCCGATCTTGAACACTGTCAGGGCCCAGCAGAACGACGTGTTCGTCCCGGTCAGGTCCCTGAACCCGCCGCTGAACGTTCCGTACCCGTCCGGGTCAGCGTCAGGGGTCTCGTGCTCGCCATCGAGGATCGCGAAGAACGCGGATCCCTGTGGTGCGGTACCGCTGGCCGGCATCACGAGGAGCGCAATCCCGGCGGCTGCGGCCAAGCACGCCGCAGCCCCGACGACCTTCAAGCGACGTCTGTTCATCCTTCCCCTCCTGTGTTTGGACGTTGTCTCGGTAGTACCGGCTTCCGGGCCGCGAGGTTCACCGCGGCCAGGGAAACCGTGCCAGCAGGATAGGGCTGGGCACCCGGGTCGGGTTTTGAACAGAGTTTTAGCCGCGAGGCTGAACGCCGACGTGCCGTGCCAGGTATACCCAGCTGAAGGAGGTGATCGAATGAATGCCCTACTCCACTCACGCCGGCGGGCGTGGATAATCGCGGCGCTGGCGATCGCGGTCGTGGCCGCCGTGGTGCTTGTGGTCGCCTATTCGGGCGGCGGCGGCTCGGGCGGCTACTAGCCCGAACCCGGCCAACGGACACACTCAGGGGGTTGACCCAGCCCGCCCGGAGTGAGAGGCTGGCCTCACGGCGTTTCTCTATGCGGCAAAGGCTTGCTCTGAGTTCATTCCAAGGCCTTTGAGGGTGGTCGTCGTCGGAGTGTTGGCCAGTCTCGCCTTCCCGGCTGCGTCTATAGCCGCCGCAGGCGATCTCGACCCGACGTTCTCCGTGGACGGCAAGCAGAGAACCGACTTTGGCGCGGGGCCAAGCGCGGCGACTGCTGCGGTGCGCCAGGCGGACGGCAAGATCGTCGCGGTGGGAGCGGCGGACGGGAATTTCCTGGTGGCGCGCTACAACCTGGACGGCACACTCGACACGAGCTTCGCCGGCGACGGCAGGGTGCAGACCAACTTCACGGGCTCCGACGGCGCCGCTGACGTGGCGCTTCAGGGAAACAAGATCGTCGTCGCAGGGTTCAGCAAGGACACCACCAACGGCTTCGGCTATTTCGCGCTCGCCCGCTACAACCCGGACGGCTCGCTCGATACGAACTTCTCCGGCGACGGCAAGCGAACGACCCTCTGGGGAGGTTTCGGCGAAGGGGAGGCGACCGGAGTCGCACTCCAGAGCGACGGCAAGATCGTCGCCGTCGGCATCACCAACATCCACGGCTCCCACACGAGGGATCTCGCGCTCGCCCGCTACCGCCTGAACGGGTCGCTGGATACGAGCTTCTCCGGCGACGGCAAGCAGACGACCGAGTTGGGCTTCGGGGAGTTCGCCTGGGCGAACGGGGTGGCGATCCAGGCGGACGGCAAGATCGTGGCGGTCGGCGAGGCCACTGACGGCGCAGGGGCCTTCGCGCTTGCCCGCTTCAACCCGAACGGCTCGCTCGACACTAGCTTCTCCGGCGACGGCCTGCAGACGACCGACTTCGGAGTTGGGGCCGCCGGGAAGAAGGTGGCGGTCCAGGGCGACGGCAAGATCGTCGCGGTCGGAGTCGCCGGCAGCGACTTCGGGCTGGCCCGCTACAACCCCAACGGCACGCTCGACACCAGCTTCTCCGACGACGGCATGCAGATGACTGACGTGCTTCTCGCGGCCTTCGACGTGGCTAACGACGTGGCGATCCAGGCGAACGGGAGGATCGTCGCGGTCGGCGCCGCGGGCGGGGGCGCCTCCGGCGACGTCTTCGGGCTGGCGCGCTACAACACTGACGGCTCGCTCGACACCAGCTTCGCCGGCGACGGCAGGAAGCGGACCAAATTCGGCCGCTCGGACAGCGCGAACGGAGTAGCCCTTCAGGGCGACGGCAGGATCGTCGCGGTCGGCGCCGGCAATGGGGAGTTCGCGCTCGCCCGGTATCTGGGGGGTTGACCCAGGCGCTGTTTGACGGCGACGTCAAACCGAGGCGTTCCTTTACCTGAACTCCTCAATTGCTTGTTTCCGCCAGGCCGAGCGGGGTACGTGGCCCGCCAACGACCCGAACGGCGAGCCATGGGTTTGGTTCGCCTTGCGGGCCTCAATGCATGTCGATGGGTGTAGCCAGGGTGCAAAGCAGGGTGCCGAGAGTGCCGTTTCTCACGAGCGTCGTCGCTGCGCTCGCGCTGTCCCTGCTCGCCGCGTCCACGGCCGGCGCGGCGGTCCGGACGGAGTTCTTCGGCATCGCCCAGGGTCAGCTTGATGCGCAGGACCGCCAGGGGATGGCGGACGCCCGGGTCCAGACCGCCCGCTTCATGCTCAAGTGGCGGGAAATAGAGAAATCCCGGGGCTCCTACGACTGGCGCGGCAGGGACTGGTTCATTGGCAGCCTTGCTTCGCAGGGAATCCGATCCGTGCCGTTCGTGTGGGGGTCGCCGAGCTGGGTCGGCAGCGGCTACGTCGCGCGGCCCCCGCTTGACAGCGTCGCCGACAAACAGGCGTGGGGAGACTTCCTCAAGGCTGCGGTGGCGCGCTATGGGCCCGGCGGTACTTACTGGGCCCCCGGGGGGAAGTACGAACAGTCTTTTGGAGCGAACGCCACGCCGCTGCCGATCCAGTTCTGGCAGATCTGGAACGAGCCCAATCTGAAGAGGTACTACGCGCCCTCGCCCTCCTCCCGGGGGTACGCGGCACTGCTTCGGATCGCACACGACGCGATCAAGAGCGTGGATCCGAATGCCCGGATCGTCCTCGCCGGCCTGTTCACCAACGGAGACGTGAATGCCTGGACCTTCCTCGACAACCTCTACGGGGTGGCGGGTGCCAAGGCCGACTTCGACGCCGCCGCCCTGCACCCCTACGGCTGCGACCTGGAACAGACGCGCGAAGCAATCGTCAGGTTTCGCGCAGCGATGACCGGGCGCAGGGACGGGGGCACCCCTTTGTGGCTGACCGAATTCGGGTGGGGATCTGGGGCGCCCGACCAGTTCTGCAAGAACAAGGGGCTCACTGGCCAGCGCGATCTGCTCTCGAGCGCCTTCAAGATGATCCTGCAAAACCGCAAGTCCTGGAATGTGCAGCGAATTTTCTGGTTCCTGTGGCGCGACGCCAAGGCGGGGTCGGCGTTCGCGAGGATGTGCAGCATCTGCGGCACCGGGGGACTGCTGAGCTACGACCGCACCCGGAAGCCCGCCTACGACGCCTTCACGGGCTTCACGGCCGAGACCACGCCGCCGGTGGCGAGCATCACCGGGGGACCAAGCGCGGGGAGCTTGGTCAATGACTCGACCCCGACCTTCTCCTTCGCCTCCAACGAGGCGGGCTCGACCTTCGTCTGCCGCTACGACTCGGCCCCGTTCGCGAACTGCTCCTCGCCCTACACCCGGCGGCTCGCGAACGGCAGCCACCGCTTCGCCGTCAAGGCAATCGACGCTCCCGGAAACGCGAGCACCGTGGTCTCGAGGTCCTTCACCGTCGACACGGTGGCGCCCGAGACCACGATCACCTCTGGGCCCTCGGAGTCGACCACCGACACGACGCCCACCTTCACCTTCTCCTCCAACGAGTCGGGCTCGACCTTCGTCTGCCGCTTCGACTCCGAGGCCTTTGCCCCCTGCTCGGGGCCGGGCGCCAGCCACACCCCCTCCACCCCGCTCTCTGCCGGCAGCCACGACTTCTACGTCCAGGCCACCGACAGGGCCAAGAACGCCGATCCGACACCCGCCCTCAACAGCTTCACGGTCGCTTTCTAAGCAACGGTTGCGAGTAGGGTTCGGGTAGCCGCCTGCCGCACGGGATATCGGCAGGATCACCTTCATAGGAGGGTCGAGTTGATCGGAGCACTGCTTTTCGGGTTGGTGGCTGGCTTCATCGGCCGGGCACTCGTCCCCAACGACATATTTGAGAGCATGGAAGGGGCAAGGTCCTGGCTGGTGTCGATCGTGCTGGGCCTGGTCGGAGCCGCTGTCGGCTGGCTCATCTTCACCGGCCTCCTCGGGATCGGCGATGAGGACGTATTCGATTGGGGTGGCATCCTCAGTGCGTTGATCGGCGTGATCCTCGTCCTCCTCCTCTTTGGGTGGGTGGCCCGCCGCACGGTTCCCGAGTAGCGCGACCTTCCCCCATCCGGACGCTCCCTCGCCGCGAGATACTGCGCGGGCGATGTCGCAGGAGAACGTGGAAATCGTACGGACCATCGTCACCGCGATCGCGGGCCAGGACCTTGTCCCCTTCTTTCGCGACACCGACCCTGTTCAGTTGCGGGCGTTGACGGCGGGCGTCTATGACCCCGACGTAGAGGTGGTCTGGGTGGACACGAGTCCGGACTCCGGCCCGTACCACGGCCATGAGGGCGTGATCCAAGCAATGATGGACTGGCTCGAATCCTTCGAGGAGTTCCACTTCGAGCCGACCGAGTTCATCGACGCCGGGGACGTCGTCGTGGTCCCCAACCGCTCGTACGGGATCGGCAAGGGAAGCGGTGCCGAGTCGAGATGACCACGGCCTGGGTGTGCACCGTCAAGGAGGGAAAGATCGCCCGGGTTCTGGAGTACTCCTCCAAGGCAAAGGCCCTCGAAGCCGCCGGGCTGCGCGACTAGGTGCGTAACCTAAGTAGCTACAGCTAGACGCGGCCAGGGGGGCCGCCACAGCGCCGACATCGGAAGGATCCATGCGCCGTATCCGTCGCCATCTGACCTTTGCCAACGTCGCTTTGGCGATCGCTCTGTTCGTGGCACTCGGTGGAGGCACAGCCATCGCCTTGAACGGCAGCAACACCGGCCAATCGGACAATCTCGGGCCAACACCCGCGCCGAGAACCACCGAGGCCGTCGCCGCCGCTGCGGATCAACTGGATGCGATGCACGTGCCCTACGTCTCGGGTGGCGGCCACGAGATCACCCCGACTGTGGCCGACGAAGGGCTCGACTGTTCCAGCGCCGTCTCATGGGTGTTGCAGCACGCTGGCTTCGACATCGATACGGCATCGACTTCGACCGTCACCACCAAGTGGAGCGCGATCCTGGAACCGTGGGACCCGTCGCAACGCGGCGTGTTCGTTGCCAACGACCCCGACCCCGACGGAGCCGGTGGCCGCACGGGGCACGTCTTCTTGGTCATCAACGGTCGGAGATTCCAGAGCACCAGCCTCAACGACGACGGAGCGACGTGGGTTGGGCCGTACACGATCAGCCGGCGCTCGTTCACCGAAGGACCTCACGATTACGTCGCGTGGCACGTTCGAGGAACGGGCGTCGCCCCGCAGCCCTCCTCAACCCCTAGGTGACCGGAGACACGGGCAACCTGCTGTCGGACGGTCATACAGATCCGCGCCTCCGGGATCTCGACCCTCCCCCCGTTCCCCGTGTGTGCCTAACGGCACAGACCTCGCTAGCTGGCACCGAATAGGGTCGCCCCAACTCGGTCTATCTAGGGAGGAACCATGCGCCGTATCCGCGACCGCCTGACCTATGCCAACGTAATCTCGACGATCGCCCTGTTTCTGGTCCTGACGGGGGGCACAGCAGTCGCCCTGAGCGGCTCGAACACCGTCTTCTCGGACGACATCGTCGACAACGAGGTGAGAACCGCCGACGTGCGCAACGACACCCTCACCGGAGGGGGCCTTGTCAGCGCCGACGTGCGCAACGACACCCAGACCTCCCCCGCCGGAGGCCTTGGGGCGGCCGACCTCAAACCCGGTTCCGTCGGCACCTCGGAAGTGGCCAACGGCTCTCTCAACGACGAGGATGTCGGCCAGGGGACCTTCGTCAGCTTCAGCGCCACCCTCGGCACCGTGGCTGCCCACGACTGCAAATACGACTTCATCACCGGCATCAACGCCCAAGGCGATCACCTTCTGCTGACGCCGAACGTGGACACAGTCCCGGCTGACCTCGACTACAGCGTCCAGTACCGATCGGACGCGGAATCCGCGGCCCTCGTGGCCTGCAACCCCACCGCGTCCAGCATCTCTGTTCCCATCGGCTCGAAATTCAACCTGCTCGTGATCGACGCCCAGTAGACGGCCACGGCAAGCCCTCGAAGCCGCCGGGCTGTCGGAGTAGCGAGATACTGCGCAGGCGATGTCGCAGGAGAACGTGGAGATCGTGCGACGTGCCTACGAGGCGGCCGCACGGCATGACACCACGAACGTACTCGCCTTCTATGACCCAGAGATCGAGTGGGACATCTCTCACGCTCCGGCACGGGACGTGATGGGTGAGCCGCACGTCTTCAACGGGCACGAAGGCCTTCGGACCTTCTTCCGTCAGTGGTACGAGGCGTGGAAGCACGTCGAACCCGAGGTTGAGGAGCTGATCGACGGCGGCGATCAGATCGTCTCGGTCGAGACGACACGAGGTCGCGGGCGAACGAGCGGCGTCGTCGTCGAGCTGCCGCACGCGGCGGTGTGGACGATCCGCGAAGGAAAGATCGTCAGGGTGGTGTGGTTCGGCAGCCGAGCCAACGCCCTCGAAGCCGCCGGGCTCTCGGAGTAGGGGATGTCGATGCAGAACGTGGAGGTCGCATTTCCTTGACGCCGAGATCCCTTGCCGTCCTATAGGGTCGGCCTATCGGGCGGTACATCCACAAGCTGATCGTCGCTGGAGTCCTCGCGACGCTCGGAGCCGGTTTGCTCGCGATCCCTGCCTCGGCATCGTTCGATCATCACTTCACAGTGCTCGAACGAAAGCTGGATGCGAACGGGTTTCGCTTCAAGGCCCAGCTGTTCGATCCCCAAAACCGCCACGACCGGGTCGGTAGGGAATGGGGTCGGTGTAGACCCAAACCGGATCAGCAGCTCAAGTGCAAGGTCAAGTTCCACCTCAACGGAGAAATCGGCGGATTCGGTGACATCGGCGTGATTGGCCGCCTCGGTCCAGGCGACCATCGGTTCAACGTTGCCTGGGGCACCCGCGACTTCAAGGGAGCGGCTGGCAAGCTCGTGCTCCGCGACGCGAAGAGGAGCGACGAAGCAAAGCTCCACTTCGACCTCGTCCACTAGCACCTGAGGAGTAACCGACGAAGCTGAGCAGTTCGGGGCGGACTTTCGAAGCCGCCGGGCTGCGGGAGTAGCGAGAGACCCCGTACCGCACCCAGGTATGGAGGCTCGACAAGAGGACCGCGTTGCGGGACGATGCGCGATGGGGGCGACGGCTCCGCTCTCGGGATGGCTCCCGCTTACGGAGGAGGGGAAGTCGGCGGGGCCACTTGTCGCCCCCGCGAGATACCGCGCGGGGCGAGGTCAGATGTTGGACTGAGCAGCGCGGCTAGTGCACAATCGTCAGCTTCAGCTGCTGGACCTGACCCTGGTCGTCGAGTCCTCGAACGCTGACAACGCCTCCGACATTGCGGAACTTGCCGGTTCCACCGACGATTGAGAGCCGGCTCTCCTCCCCCTGAAGCCGAATGTTGCCCGCAACCTGTATCTGGTCCCGGTATTGCCAGATGAGGGTTACCTGGCATTGGCCGCCCACCGGGGGAACCAACGTACACGCACTGGAGAACCTGCCCACCTTTTCTCCACCGCGACGCAACTCGCCTGAAGCGCCAAACAGATCGCCCCCCGACTGCCCGCCCGGATCGTTGTCGACCGAGTACCCGTTCCCCACCACAAGCCGCACATGGCGCTCCTGAGAATGCTTCCCGCTTGGGGCAGCGCTCGCCCCCGCCCAACTCCATAGTGCTGCCGTGGCCGCCGCCAAGGCGACTAGTGCCGCTGCTCTTCTCACGTTGACTCCTTGCTCGAGGGACCGGTCCAACGTCGAGATTCGCGCCTTGGATTCGCCTTCCTGCGGACTCGCGTTCGATAAGGCTCCGCGAGATACTGCGCGGGCGATGTCGCAGGAGAACGTGGAGATGGTTCGGGGACTGTGGGAGCCGTTCAAGGGAGTGGACCTCGCGGCGGTCGACTGGGATAACGAGGCGATCCGGGAGACGACTGAGCGGTTTTTCTCGCCTGAGGTCGAGTTGAGGTGGTCTAGGAGCGGGCCCGATGTCCGCGTGTATCGAGGCAGGGACGGCGTGGCCCAGTCGTTTCGCGAGTGGTACGAGTCATTCCGCGAGTACTACATCGAGCCGCTCGACTTCATCGAGCAGGATGATCGCGTGATCATCCCGCAGCGGCACTGGGGCATCGGAAGCACCAGCGGCATCCCGGTCGAGATCGAGGTCACTCACATCTATGAAGTCCGGGATGGCCAGATCGCCAGGGTCGATGAGTACGACACTCTCGAAGCCGCCCTCGAAGCCGCCGGACTCTCGGAGTAGGCGATGTCGCAGCAGCCTGGCCCGCAGCGACGGCAGCGGTGGTGTGGCGTAGGCGGCGGAAGGGTGGACGACATGCGCCACGAGGACGCGATCTCGTCCAACTCGGCTCGGTCGGGTTAACTGCCGCGGACGATCGGACGATCGCCACCCCGCCTCCACGGGTACGGCGTGGGTACGGGAGCGGTATGGGACTGACCCCGAGCGACCCCGATTGACCTGCTATCGGCGCCTAGAAGCCAAGCGCGAACTTGGCGTCCTCGGACATCATCTCCGGGGTCCAGGGAGGATCGAAGACCATCTTCGGATGGACGCCGTCGACGCCATCGAGCCCCCCGACGAACTCCTTGATCTGCTCGGAGACCTGAGGCCCGATTGGGCAGCCGGGGTAGGTGAGCGTGAAGGTCACGTAGATGGCGGAATCCTCGATCTCGACCTCGTACACCAGCCCCAGCGAGACGAAGTCGAGCCCCAGCTCGGGGTCGATGACCTCCTCGAGGGCTTCATATACGTCGTCCTGGGTGACGGTCGCCGTGTCTTCGGTAGCCATGGGATCATCGTAGCGAGGTGGTGCGCGGCCCGGCTGATCTACGCTCTGGGCAATGGCACTGTTCCTGGTCCTCCTCTTCATCGTCTTGCCGATCGCCGAGCTGTACGTGATCATCAAGGTCGGCGAGGCGATCGGCGTCCTGCCGACGATCGCGCTGCTGATCGCCGACAGCTTTCTCGGCGCCGCGCTGCTGCGCTCCCAGGGACGCGCCGCGTGGCGTCGTTTCAACGACGCGCTGGCGTCTGGACGAGTGCCCGCGCGCGAGGTCTTCGACGGCACGATGATCATCCTCGGCGGGGCCTTCCTGCTCACTCCTGGTTTCATCACCGACGTCATCGGCCTTGTGCTCCTGATCCCTCCGACACGTGCCCTCTTCCGCGGCATGGTCACGCGGATGGCCCGTCGACGGGCCGCGTTCGGTATCCGCGCCGTGCGCTTTGGCTACGGCGCCGGCCCGGATCGTCCCTACGACGCTCGCCGGCCCGACAACTACGACTACGAGGGCAGCGCTCGCGAGGTCACTGATCCGCGCGGCGAGCTCCCCCCGGACCCTGACGATGGCCGACGGTGATTCACTGGCGCTGACGCTGGGCCCGGCCGGCGGGCCCACGATCCGGGTTGAATGGGATGCCGCAGCGCTGGGGGAGCTGAACGCCCGCCAACGCGATGCGGACGACACCGAAAGCCCACCGTCCTGGCGCCTGGAGACGGACCCAGGCGGGGACGGCGCCGGGACGCTGCGAGTGATCTCGGCGAGCTTCGACGACGGCGCTCTACTGGGGGTGGCTGCGCTGCGGCCGCCCGGAGCGGCGGGCCACGATGCCGAGACGGTGGGCGCGATCCTGGTGTCGCCGGAGGGAGAGGCAAGCGAGCTCCACCATGCCCTGCTATCCACCGAGTATGGGCCGGACGGCCGGCCCCGCCGCGTTGGGCTGGAGCTCTACGAAGACCCCGCAGACCCGCCGACCCGCATCGTCGGGGACCGTGTCGCGGAGGCTCGCCGCGGCCCCCGCGGCGAGGAAACCGCCTTGAGGCTGAGAAAGGAGGGCACCTCGGGCACCGGTGTGCACGAGCTGGTGGCACCCGGCTAGCGGAGCTCCGACTGATCCATGCGTGTAGCGGGCTCGTAGGTGTGCGTAACCGCTGGAGATCCGCATTTGCCCCGGCGCCGGACCGGGCAAAGACAAACATGACATCGAGGCCACACCCGGGGGCGCTGGATCGCCTCGCCGACGAGGATCTGATGACCCTCGTGGACGGCAAGGACCCGGACGCCTTCGAGGTCTTCTACGACCGGCATGGAGGAGCGGCCTACTCGCTGGCGCACCGGATCGTGGGGGATCCCGGGATGGCCGAGGACGTGACCCAGGAGGCGTTCCTGTCCATCTGGAGGAGCAAGGCGCGCTTCGACCCGGCCCGCGGCAGCGTGCGGGCGTGGGCGCTCGGGATCGTTCGCAATCGCGCGATCGACGGTCTGCGGAGCGCCTCGCGGCCCGCGCCGAAGCTCGACCGGGACGACGAGACGGCGCTCGAGAGCCAGCCGGCAGGGGAGCGAACGGACGCGGAGGCGATTCGCCGCGAGACCGCAGGTCGCCTCCGTCAAGCCTTGGGGGGATTGCCTCGCGAGCAGTCCCAGGTGATCGAGCTGGCCTACTTCGGCGGCTTCAGCCACTCGGAGATCGCCGAGATGCTCGGTGCGCCGCTTGGCACCATAAAGGGGCGCATGCGCCTCGGCCTGGACAAGATCAGGGCAACCCTCGCAGAGGGCTTCCCGGTCGAGGACGTCCCGGAGGCTTACCTATGAGTCACGATCGCGGAGAGCCTGTGGGCCACGAGTCCTACCGCGGGGACCTGGCGGCGTATGCGCTCGGTGCGCTGGAGGAACCTGAGGCGGCGGAGCTGGAAGGGCACCTCGCTGAATGTGAGGCCTGCCGAATCGAGCTTCGCTGGCTGGAGCCGGCGGTGGACCTGCTGCCCCGCTCGGTCGAACAGCTCGAGCCCCCCGCCGGCCTCCGCAAGCAACTGATGGCTACGGTGCGTGCCGAGGCTCGCGACGCGCGCCCGGCGCGGATCGAGGCCTCCGTGCCGAGACGGCGCGCCTGGGGAGCCCTGATCTGGCGACCGGCGACCGCGGTCGCCGCAGTGGGCCTATTGGTCGCCGGCGGCGCCGTCGGCTACCTGGTCCACCAGCCAAGCGACTCGAGCTCCGTGGTGGCCGCTCGCCCGTCGCCCTCCGCCCCTGGAAACCCTGTCGGAACGCTTGACCGATCGGATGGATCGGCGATCCTCACCATGTCGCAGCTGCCGGCACTGCCCGCCGGCGACGTCTACGAGGTGTGGGTGGAACGGGACGGGATGGTCGAGCCCTCGAGCCTGTTCGTCCCTCGGCGTGACCGGACGGCGGAGGCCGCGGTGCCGGCGGGGCTCGACGACGCCGACGCTGTGCTCGTCACCCGGGAGCCTCGCGGCGGCAGCCAGCAGCCGACCTCGCCGCCGCTCCTCCGCGCCGACCTGGACTAAACCAGGACTCAGGCGAGACCGACGTACCAGAGTCCGAAGGTGAGGCCGAACAGGCCCATCACGGGAATCACGACGGTTCGGTAGACCGGTTCGACCAGCGGGCGGGTCAGCACCCAGGCGAAAGCGGTCGTGCACGCTGCCATCGAGAGGACGGTCATCGGCGCAAAGACGGCCAGGCTGAGCGCGGCCTCCAATCTGGTTGGCAGCGCGGTGAGCAGCAAGACGACGACTGCCCCCGTGCCCGCGAGCCCGTGCAGCAGGCCGATCCCGAACGCCTGCCGTGGGGTGCGTACCTGGTGATGGCGATGCCTCGGCTCGGCTCCCCAGCGCAGATGCCGGTGTGCCTCGTCGGCGGGCACGTCGCGGGGCGCGGTCGCGTGCATGTGGCGACCGGCTCGGTAGTGGCCGCGTGCCCACTTTCGGATGACTCGCAGGGCGAGCAAGACGATGACCACGCCGACCGCCTTCTCGGCCCCGCCCTCGAGCCAGGGCGGAAGGCTCGACTTGAAGGCGATCAGCGGGAACCCGATCAGCAACAGGCAGATCGCATGCCCCAGCCCCCACCAGACGCCCAGGCGGGTGGCGTCGCCAGGGCCGCGGTCCTCGGCGGCAACCAGCGACGTGACCGCGACCAGGTGGTCGGGGTCCGAGGCATGCCGAAGGCCCAACGCCAGGGCAATCCCCAGCGCGACCAACAGTGGCGCGCCGTCGAAGAGGCCCGTGAGCCAGTGATCGATCCCCTCCACGGGCCGAAACAGGAGCTCGAAGTCGAGCGCTGCAATGACCGTGAGCGGATCCATCGGGCTCATCCGCCCAGCTGCGGTATCGCTCGAAGGGTGATCAGAGTTCCGGCGAGGACGATGACGCTGGCGGAGACCGCGGGCAGGGCTCCCGTCAGGCGACCGCCGAGGAGGCGGCTTTCGGGGCGCAAGCGCGTGAACGCGCGGCCTCCCCAGATCACCGCTAGGCCGACGGCCGTCAAGGTTGCCGCCAAGCCGACGCTGAACGCCCCGATCAGGACGATCCCCAAGCCCAGCCGGTGCTGTGAGATGGCGGCGATCAGGACCACCAGGGCCGAGGGACAGGGAACGAGCCCGCCGGAGACACCCAGACCGACCAGCCCGCGGACGGTGAGCGGCTGCCCGTGGGAATGGTCATGAGTATGCGAATGGCCGTGCGACTCGGATCGCAGGCTTCGCCAGCGGCGCAGACGCGACCGCATGACCGCGAATCCGATCCCCACCACCATCAGGCCGGAGGCAACGCCAAGCCACGGGTACAGGTCCTCCGGCAGGATGTACTGGGAAGCGGCCAGGGTGACGAAGCCCAGCGCGAAGACCGCGGCGGTGTGCGTGGCGGTCATCGTCAGCCCCAGGATCAGTGCGTGCCGTGGGGTGCCACGGGACCCGACCAGGTAGGCGGCGACCATCGCCTTCCCGTGTCCAGGCGACAGGGCATGGAGGGCTCCCCAGCCGAACGCCGCGCCCAGCAGCAGAAGAATCAGGAGACCGTGGGAGTCGGCGCCGGCAAGCGAATTGGCGAACCCGTCGAGTGCCCGATTCTCGGTGGGCGCGCCGCCTTCGAGGCCCGGGGGAGCAGTGACCTCTCCGGATCCCGGCCGCACCTTGAAGCTCGCCTCGAGGTCGTCCGGCGGACTCGAGAGGAGGTCCTGCGGGTAGCTCCGCAGGGCGTCCGTGGGATCGGTGGCGGGGACGCTGGAGGTGACGTCCGTGCCCGTTCCCGGGAGGACCTGCACAGCGTGCCAGCCGATGCGTCCGGAAAAGGCGTTGTTGACCAGCGCGACCCGGCTGACATCGCGGGGCATCGGAGCGGTGAAATCCGCCTCGACGCGCGTCAGGAGGAGCCCGCCCTGACCCGGGGGGAAGCTGAGCCGGGCACCGCGCGGCGCGCCGAGGCTCAGGGGCTCGCCGTCCGCGGTCAGCTCGAGGCCTGAGGAGATCTCCGCCAGCTCTGAGTCCAGGAGCGGCCTGCGCTCGGCCTCCTCGATGGTCCCGTTCCCGCTCTCGTCGAAGCGCTGGATCTGCTGAAAGGTCGGGATCTCGGCCTGGTCGAGGACGTAGTGGACGCGAGCCTGCCCCTCGTCGATGCGCACCTGAGCGAGCTGGTTGGTCGTGAAGTTCCCGAGCGGATGGGCGAGGGCGCTCGAAGCCGTCAGGGCTGCGCCCACGGCCAAGAGCGAGGCGGCGCTTGCAGCCAGGGCAGTGAGCCGTCCGATCACCCCAACGACTCCAGCGCACGCCGTGCCCTTGGCCCGTAGAGCGGATTAAAGCGGGGGCTCTGCGCCACAAGGCGTGCCAGCAATCGCCGCGCCTCGCCGGTCTCGCCCGCGCGCCCGGCGATCATTCCGGCGTGGTAGAGGAAGTACGGGTCGCGCGATCCGAGCCTCATCGCTCGCGCCGAGAACCGGCGTGCGGGCCCCACCCGACCTGCTTTGTAGAGCGCCCACGAGTAGGCGTCGGCCGAGCGGACGCTTGGAGCGGCCGCCCAGGCCCTCCTGCCCAGCTTCAGCGCCTGTGCCGGGTCCCCGTGGTTGGCCTCGAACAGCGTCAGGTCGACGTCGGTATTGACGCCGTTTGCGCGCAGCAGCCCCACCTCGGCCTGCACGACCGCGTAGTCGCGACGCGCGGCGGCGACCTTGCCCGCCGCCTGCTCGGTCTCGGCGAGCCCGACGGCGTATTCGGGCAGCGGGATCCTCTCCACCACCCGTCGGTAGCGTCGGATGGCGGGCGCGAAGCGTCCCCGACCGGCATCGAGGCGGGCGAGCCCCGCCTGCGCCGCCGGATAGGACGGGTCTCCCGCGAGCGCCTCGCGATAGGCGTGCTCCGCAGCGCCGTAGCGACCGCGATCGAGCTGAAGGTTTCCGACCAGCGATTGAACGTACGCGGTGCCCTCGGCGCTGCCTCCTCCCGCCGAGACGGCCAGGCCCATGGCCCGGACCGCGCCGTCCAGGTCGCCCCCCAGCTCGCGGTAGTAGGAAATCCGTGAGTAGGTGGCAAGGGTCGGCTTGAGGGCCGCCATGCGCTCGAGCGATTTCGCCGCCGCCGCGTAGCGACCGAGCTCCACCTGGGCATCGGCGAGGACGGCGTACGGCCGAACGAGGTCCGGCGCCAGCCGCCTGGCCCGCAGGGCAAGGTCAAGCCCGGCTCGGAAATCGTGGCGCGCAAGGGCCAGGGTTCCCTTGCCGATCGTCGCAGTGAGGTCGTCGGGACTACGGCTGAGCGCCGCGTCGTACGAGGCGTCGGCGCGCGAGTAATAGGTCGCATCGCCCGTCTCGCGCGCCCGCTGGTAATAGGCGTCCCCGAGCAGCGCGTAGCCCTCCGCATCGGCCGGGTCCGCCTTCACGGCGGCCTGGAGCGAGGCGATCATCGACTCGGTGTCTTGCGGGGCCGGTTGGCCGGCTGGTCCGGCGGAGGCCGGAATGCCCGGGAGCGGCTCGGGCCCTGAGCGGTTCACAAGCAACAGGACCGCGAGGACGGCGGCGAAGGCGAGCGCTGGGGTCGCCCACTTGACCAGCAACACCGGCGTGAACTCCCTAGCTCTCATTTCCTCGACCCCTCAGCCTTTCGTGCGGTGTGGTGGCGGAGCGAGGGACGGAGCGCCGCCTGGGCGACGCTCCGTCCACTCCTTCCCCTCAACTCCCCCTCTGGATCAGCCGCCCGGCGGAACCGGCGCGTGGTGCGGCTCGAACCTGTCGGACGGATCCGAGTCGAACCCGGAGTCCGGAGCGGCCAGGTACGGGAATTCGGACAGGAAATGCTTGTCGTTCCTGTCCACCCCGTCGCCGAGCGGCACCGGGTTGTCGACCAGGATCCCGGCGACCACCTGGAGCTCGATGTCGACCACGTCGTCCTCCAGCCGGCGGCCGTTCGGGAATCCGGCGTTGTCGCCGCCGATCACCCCGAACCGGTCCGGGTGCTTGCTCGGCTTCACACCGAGGTTCAGCTTCAGGGTGTCCACGGGATCCCCGGCGTGCTTGCCGGAGTGCTGGTTCAGTCCCGGGAGTCCCTGGAGCAGGGCCTGCACGATGTCGGTCCGGTTCGTCTCCGGCGCATTGACCCCGAACAGCGCGTTCAGGATCTTGGCCAGCTCCGGCTCGAGGACGAACTTGCCGTACCGGGCGGCGTCCTCATCCGGCGTCGTGCGGTTGAACTGGTCCTTCTTGCCGAGCGGAATCACGACCTCATTGACCAGCGGGTTGCCAAGCCGCGAAACCTGGACGAAGCGGCTCTGGTGGCGGCCCTTGCGCTTCGTGCCCGGCCGGGCGGCATTGGTGACCTCGAGTCGGCGCCTGTCGGTGGTCGACCAAACGCCCACCACCGCGTTGCTCGCATCGGCGCTGTCGACCTCCTCGCCGTCCCTGGTCACCTTCTTCTCCGGGAGCTGGAGGACGACCGCGGAGGTCGAGTACCCGGAGAAGTCGTCCTTGCCTCCTCCCTCGTTTCCGGTGCCTTCGCGCACATTGATCGCGTCGAAGGTCGCGCCGAGGTCGACGTAGAACGGATCGTCGCGCTGTCCGACGAAGACCTTTCCACCGCCGTCCAGCTTCCGGATGGAGGCGTCCACGAAGTTGTCGTACTCCGGGAACGTCTTCGGCCCGATGTTCGGCGGGGCCACGGGCAGGTCCCTGGCGACCACCTTGCGCGCCTTGAGCTGGCCTTGCTTGTACTTGAGGCGCGTGATGTCATAGCGCTGGATGACGTTCAGGCCCGGATCGTCGAACCCGGTCGTCCCGGGGCCGGCGTAGAGGAACGAGTTCGGGTTCCTCACGCGAGTGTTGAACTTGAACCGGTACTTGACGTCGGCGACGCCGTCACCCGTGTTGTCGAACTGGATGTAGTACCTGGCCCGGTCGTCGAATCGGAAGAAGTTCGGCCCGTTCGCCGGCACCTGGCCCGGGATCCAGTCGGAAGCCACCGTGATCGAATGCTGGGCGTCCGGCGCAGTCCATGCGTAGACGTCGGTGTTGTCGGCCGACGGGTCCAGCATGATGTTCGGCGCTTCGCGGTGGCTCGAGCTGAAGCCGAAGGCGGCCGCGATCCCCGCGGCAGCGGTCACCGCCGCGATCACAGCCAGCTTCCTGATCGAGGTTGATGGTTTCCTCATCTGGGTCCTCCCCATGGGATCCGAATGACTTGGCAGCCGCCGGCGCCGGCCCCACACGGCCTTGCGTGGCTGTCTGCCCTGATGACCCCCCTAACGAACCGGACCCCGACTCGGATCAATCGACCGTCATCAGGAAGAATCCCGCCGATGGCGATCCGCGCGGTGATCTCCGACTTCGGCGGCGTCCTGACCACGCCGCTCCTCGGCTCCTTCCTGGCCTTCCAGGACGAAACGGGCATCTCCGCCGAAACGCTCGGCCGGGCAATGCAGCGGATCGCCGAACGGGACGGTGAGCACCCGCTGTTCGAGCTCGAGCGCGGGCGCCTGACCGAGGACGAGTTCCTGGACCTGCTGGGATCCGAGCTGGCGCCCGACCTGGGCCATGAGCCAGAGCTCCATCGCTTCAGCGAGATCTACTTCGAGGCGCTCGACCCCAACCAGCCGATGATCGACCTGATGCGCGACCTCAAGGGCCGCGGATACCGAATGGCGCTGCTGACGAACAACGTACGCGAGTGGGAGCCGCTGTGGCGCGCGATGCTACCCGTGGACGAGATCTTCGAGCTGGTGGTCGACTCCGCCTTCGTGGGAATCCGCAAGCCCGAGCCCGAGATCTACGAGCTGACCGTGGAGCGAATCGGAGGCGGCATCGGCATCCAGGACTGCATGTTCGTCGACGATGTCGAGGACAACGTCGCCGCTGCTCGCCAGCTCGGCATGACGGCGATCCAGTTCCGCTCAACTGAGCAGGCGATCACGGAGATCGAGGCGGCGCTGGACGCAGCCGGGTGATGCTGGTTCAGTTGTCGGAGCCCGCGCGGTCCCAGACGTAGAGCTGCACAGCCTCGACCGCGAGCTCCATGAGCCGCGGCGGCGAGAGCCAGTCGAGCACGGTGTCGAGGGCGAGCTCCTCGGTCAGGCCGAGGTCCACCGCCTCCTCGCCGCGGAACCCCGCCGCGAGCTTCAGCGCCTCGCGCCGGTGCTGGCCAAGGGACGGGAAAGCGGCCATGAGGAAGTCGCGGTTGGGGAGCGGATGCCCCACGTCCATCGACGCGTGCCAGGCCGCGAGCATCGAGATGTCGTGCTCGTCGAGCTCCGAGATCGCCCGCGCGTAGTGGGCCTCGAGCTCGTCCTCGGGGATCTCGTCGACCCAGGCACGCACGGCCTCCCCCAGGAGCTGCCGGCGGGCCTCACGGCCGACCGAATCGGCGATTGCACGGATCGCGTCGGCGGGATCGATGAAACAGAGCGGCATGGCGCGCAAGATAGACGCGGTGTCCGACGGAACCGGTGAGTGACCGGGCGCGGCGGCCGGCGGTCATGAACCCGCGCCGTGGCGCGACCTATGCTGCGAACGATGTCTCTCGGACTGATCGTCGGACCCCCGAACTCTGGCCGCGCCGGAGAGATTCGGGCGCGCCTGGAGGCCGCGCTCGACCGCGATCCGGTGCTGGTCGTCCCCACGCTCGACGACGCAGACCAGTTCGAGCGCGAGCTGTCCGCCGGGGATGCCGCGGTCGTCGGGGCCTCCATCCGCACCTTTCGCGCCTTCAGCGAAGAGCTCGCCACGGCCACGGGGGCGGGGCTCCGTCCCCAGCTCTCGGATGCGCAGCGCCTGGCGCTCGTCCGCGCCGCGGTCCGTGAAACTCGCCTTGGGCCGCTCAGCGGCTCGGCGGCCCGACCCGGGTTCGCACCAGCGCTCGAGCGACTGATCTCAGAGCTCCAGTCGAGCGTCATCAGCCCCGGCGAGCTCGGGGACGCGACTGCCGAGCTCGAGGACGGCGCCTACGAGTCCGAGCTCGCGCGGCTCTATGGGGCCTACATCGACAAACGGGACGTCGCGGAGCGCGACGATGCCCATTCGGCCCTCCGCAAGGCCACGGCCGCGTTGCGCCAGCGGCCGCAAGCTTGGGACTCGAGGCCGGTGCTCCTGTACGGCTTCGACGATCTGACCGAGGAGCAGCTCGACCTGGTGGCGGCCCTGACCGGCGCCTGCGAGGTCACGGTCGCCGTCAACTACGAGGACCGCGAGGCGCTCGCGCCGCGAGCCGTACTGCTGGCCCGGCTGCGCGACGAGCTCGGGGGCACGGAGGAGGACAGGCTCGCCTTCGATGACGGCTACACGCAGAGCGCGGCCCTGCGCCACCTCGATCGCCACCTGTTCGAGGCAGGCGCCGGCGGGATCGAGCCGGACGACGGGATCGCGATGCTCGAATGCGGTGGCGAGCGCGGGCAGGCGGAGGCCGTCGGCGGCGAGGTCGCCAAGCTGCTCGCCGCCGGAGTCCCTGCGGACGCCATCGCGGTGGTACTGCGGCATCCCGATCGCCACGGGCCCCTGTTTGCGCGAGTGCTCGAGGGGCTCGGGGTCCCGGTCGCCGCCGAGGCGTCCGTGCCGCTGGCTCGAACCGCCGCCGGCCGCGGGCTCACGGCGCTCGCGCGCGCAAGCCTGCCCGATGCCGGCGGCGAGGAGCTGCTCGCCTTCATGCGGGCTCGCCCTGGCAAGCCTCAGGGGATCGGCGACTGGGTCGAGCGCCGCCTGCTGCGCGGCGAGGCCCACACGGCGGACGAGCTGGTTGCCGGCTGGAAGGCACGTCCCTGGATGCTCGCCGCCGTTCGCGACGCCCGCCCGGGCGGCGAGTGGTTGCGTGCGCTCGCCGCCGCCGCGCACGAGCTCGCGGAGGAGTCACATGCCGGCCAGGAGCCCGTCGACGGACGCAGCCAAGGGGGTGCCGCAGGCGAAGCCGTGCCCTTCGCCCCGCTCGAGCTGCGCGCCGCTGCGGCGGCCGCGAGCACCCTCACCGACCTCGCCGAGCTCGACGGGATAGCAGGCTCCGCGGCCCCCGCACCCGCCGAGGCGCTCGAGCTGCTCGAGGAGGTTCGGGTGCCTCTCTGGCGCGGCCCCACCGAGGGAAGGGTCCGGGTGCTGGGCCCCTACCGGGCGCGAGCCGCGCGAGCCCGGCACCTGTTCGTCTGCTCACTCCAGGACGGCGAGTTCCCGGGGGGCGACACCGGGGATCCGCTGCTGGGGGACGAGCGGCGGCGGCGGCTCGGCATCCCGGCGCTCGTCCGGCAGGACCAGGCCACCGAGGAGCGCTACCTCTTCCACGCCTGCGCCTGCCGTCCCACCGAGCGGCTCTGGCTCTGCTGGCGAAGCTCCGACGAGGAGGGCCGCCCCGCGACCCGGTCGCCCTTCGTGGACGAGGCCCTGGACCTGCTGGCCCCGGCTCCGGAGGAGGCCGAGGAGCGCCTCAAGCGCGTCCATGGCCTGGAGCACGTCGTCTTCGAGCCTGCGGACGCCCCCAGTGCTCGCGAGCTTGCGCGCTCCCTGGCGGCCTGCGGGCCGCGGAAGCGCGAGGACCTCCCGGGGCCGCTTGCCAACCCCGGCGTGCTCGCCGAGCTCCAGCGGCGCGACCCGGTCGGACCGGGAACGATCGAGAAGTGGATCGAGTGCTCCTACAGGTGGTTCGTCGACCACGAGCTCTCCCCGCAGCGCCTCGAGCCGGATCCCGACCACCTGACAACCGGCTCGATCGTCCACGATGTGCTCGAGCGTCTCTACTCGGAGCCCCCCGGCGAGGATCGAATCCCCCGCACGGACGACGTTGCTCGCTGGCGACAGCACGCGGCGACCCTGCTCGAGGGCGAGGCCGAAAGAAGGGGTCTCGAGCCCCACCTGCCCGGAACCAGGATCCTGATGGCCCGCATGCGGGCGCAGATCGAGCGCCTCCTGGACCGCGAGGCGGCGGGCGAAACCGAGCTGCGACCCGCACTGTTCGAAGCCTCCTTCGGGGAGGGCGCTGACAGCCTGGTGCCGTCCCTCGACCTCGGCGAGGTCCGGATCCACGGCCAGATCGACCGGGTGGACGTGACCCCGGACGGCCGCTTCGGCGTCGTCTACGACTACAAGACCGGCTCCAGGGTGTGGGCGGCGGCGAAGCTCGGCGACGAGGGCAAGCTGCAACTCCAGCTCTACGCGCGCGCCCTTCGCGACCGTTGGGACATCGAGCCGATCGGCGGCCTGTACTACCCGCTCGGCGCGCGAAACGACCCCCGGCCCCGAGGGTTCGTCGCGGCCGGGACCGAAGCCACCGAGGCCCTCGACGTCTTGAGCACCGATCGCCTCGAGCCCGACGAGGTCCAGGAGATGCTCGAAGCCGGCGCATCGCGCGCCAAAGAGAAGGTCGCGGCGATGCGCGAGGGCGAAATCGGGCGCGACCCGAACGGCGGCGCCTGCCCAGTGTGGTGCCGCTACCAGCCGATCTGCCGGCTGGAGCGCTCGATCGGTGCCGAGGAAGCCACGGGCAACGGCGAGGGAGGAAACGGAGCGGGATGAGCGCCGCCTCCGACCTCACCTTGGCTCCGCCTCCCGAGCACACCCCGGAGCAGCAGGCCGCCATCGAGCCGCGCTCCAGCGACGTATTCACGGAGGCCGGAGCAGGCACCGGCAAGACCCGGGTCCTCGTCGAGCGCTACTGCGACGCCGTGACCGAGGACGGCAGCGCTCCCGATGCCATCCTCGCCTTCACCTTCACCGAGCGGGCGGCGGGCGAGCTGCGGCAGCGGATCCGGCGCCAGCTCGTCGCCAGATCCCGAGCCGCGTTCGATGCCGGCGAGCACGACCGCGCCCGGCAGATCGCCGACGCCGCACGAGAGGGCGAGCGGGCGTGGATCACCACCATGCACGGGTTCTGCCGGCGCCTGTTGGCGACGCATCCCGTGGCCGCTCACATGGACCCGCGCTTTCGCGTCCTCGACGAGCTCGAGTCGGCCAGGCTCGGCGAGCGGGCGTTCAGCGCCGCGCTGGAGGAAGGCGTGGCGGCGGGTGGGGACGCCGTCGCTAGCTTCGCGGCAGGCTTCAACCAGCTCCGCCTCAAAGAGACCGTACGGGCCGCGCACGAGCGGCTTCGAAGCCAGGGAGTGGACCCACCCCGTCTGCCGGAACCGGGAGCCCCGGTGCGATCCGTGAAAGACAAGGGCGAGAGCGCGACGCTGTCTCCGGCCGAGGCCGCCCTGGCCGCCGACGGTTTCGCGGCGTTGCGGTCCCTGCTCGACGCCTACCACGACCGCTACGAGCGGCTCAAGGCCGAGCGCTCCGGGGCGGACTTCGAGGACCTCGAGCTCAGGGCGCTCGCGCTCCTGGAGTCGCCCGGGCCTGTGCGTACCGCGTGGCGGGAGCGCTTCGACCACCTGATGGTCGACGAGTTCCAGGATACGAACGGCGTCCAACTGGCGCTGATCGACGCGCTACGCGGCCCCCAGACGCGGCTGTTCGTCGTCGGCGACGAGTTTCAATCCATCTACCGGTTCCGCCACGCCGACCTGGAGGTGTTCCGCCGCCGCCGGGATGAGGCCAGGAGGGACGGGCGCACGCTCGAGCGGCCGTTGCGGGGGAACTTCCGTTCTCGACCGGAGGTGCTCGCCGCGGTCAACTTCGCGGGTGCGGCCCTGCTCCGCGACTTCGTGCCGCTCGAGGCTGGTCGGGAGGCAGGCGTTGGGCCGGCAACCGAGCTCCTGCTCACGGACGTTTCGGCCGACAAACCCGGGCAGCCGACCGGCTGGAGAGCAGAGGGGATTGACCTTGAGCCGCCCGCTGCGGAGGGGAGCCCGCCGTGCGTCGCCGAGGCCCGCTTCCTAGCCCAGCGCCTGCGCGAGCTGGCCGACGCCGACGTCCCGCGCGGCGACATGGTCGTGCTCCTGCGGGCCTTCACCCACGTGGATGCCTACGAGGAGGCGCTTGAACGGGCCGGCCTGGCTCCGTACGTCGTCGGCGGTCGAGGCTATTGGTCCCAGCAGCAGGTCGAGGACGTGTTGCGACTGCTCGGCGTGGTCGCGAACCCGCTGGACGACGAGCTCCTGTTCGGCGCGCTGGCCTCTCCGGGCTGCGGCGTGAGCCCCGACGCGCTCTGGCTCCTGCGCCGGGCGGCCCGCACTCCGGAGGGCGATCCTCGACACGTCTGGCCGACCGTCGAAGGGGGCGAATGGCCGGCCGAGATGGCCGCCGGGGACTCCGAGCGCCTGGGCCGGTTCCAGGAGACCCTGGTCCGTCTTCGAGACGAGGCGCCGCTGCTGCCGCTCGATTCGCTGATCGACCGGGCGATCTCCGCCTTCGACTACGACCTGGCCCTGCTGGCACGCCCGGGTGGGCGACGGCGGATGGCCAACGTGCGCAAGCTGATGCGGATGGCGGCCGAGTACGAGGAGCACGAGGGCCGCAACCTTCGTGGCTTCCTCGACTTCGCCGAGGAGCGCACGCTGCGCGACGGTCGCGAGGGGATGGCAGCGCTCCAGGTCGAGGGACACGACGGCGTCCGGGTGATGACGGTGCATGCCGCCAAGGGTCTGGAGTTCCCCGTGGTCGCCGTGGCCGACCTCGGGCGCGGGCTCGGGATGGGAAGCCGTGAAGGCGACGTCGTCATCGGCCGGATCGATGAGGCGGACACCGACACAGGGGCCGCCGCTCGCCAACAGGCTGCCGCGCGCGCCGGGTTCGGGATGCGGCTGCCGATCGCGGCTGCCGGGTCCCTGCGATTGTGGGAGCTGGTGGAGCTCTGCGGGGACGAACGCCGCGCGGACATCGAGGAGGCCTGCCGTCTCGTCCACGTGGCGCTCTCGCGAGCCCAGGACCGGCTGATCCTGAGCGGCATCTTCCGCTCGAGCGACCTCGAAGCCCCCGAGGAGCCGAGGCCTGGTCACTCGGCCCTGAAGCTGCTGCTCCCTGCGCTCCGCGAGCGGGGCTGGGGCGGTGGCGACGAGTCGGTGGACCTCGACCGTGCGCCGGCGATCGGGGGCGCTCCCTCCGGAGGGCCGCAGCCGCGGCTCGTGATCCGCACACAAGCACCGAGCACGGCGCGCGCCGCCGAGCTCTGCCGCCGGACCCCCTGGGCGGCGCCGTCCGCCGACGGCGCCCAGGATCGGGTCCAGGGGCACCTGCTGGAAGGGCTCGAGCCGGCGGGAGCGGCCGGCCGCCTGTCCTATTCCGCCCTCGCCACCTACTCCGGCTGTGGCTACCGCTTCTACGTCGAGCGGGTGCTCGGCCTGGAGGCGCCGATCTTTCGCGAGGAGTCCCCGGAGGGCGACCAGGACGGCGATCGCCTGCGGAGCGACGAGATTCCCGCTCCGGCGGCTGGGCCGCGTGAGCGGTCGCTGGCGATCGGCACCGCGGTCCACGCCGCCCTGGAGGCGAGCGCGCGACGCTCCTGGGCGTTGCCCGACGACGCGGAGATGGAGACGATCCTGGCGCGAACGGGCCTGGGCCGCGACGGGGAGGCCCGCGACCGCGTCCTGGCGCTGGTCCAGGGATGGCTCACCTCCGAGCTTCGCGCCGAGCTCGACGCGAGCGGTGCGCGCCTGCGGCCCGAGGTTCCGTTCGTGCTCGGGCTGGGGGGCGCGGTGGTGCGCGGAAAGATCGACCTGCTGGCCGAGCTTCCCGACGGCCCCCTGGTCGTGGACTACAAGACCGATGCCCTCGGGGAGGTCGACGCGAGTGCGCTGGCGGACCGCTACGGGACTCAGCGCGACCTCTACGCGCTCGCCGTCCATGGCGCGCGACGAAATGGGGAGGCGGCGAGCGTGCGCGCGGCCTATTGCTTTTTGGAGGCTCCCGAGCGCGCCTCGGTCGAGAGCTACGACGAGGCCCGGGTCGGGGCAGCGCGCACGCGCTTGGAGGAACTCGTGGCCGGAATTCGCGCCGGCCGCTTCGAGCGCACCGACGCCCCCCACTCCGCGCTCTGCTACGGCTGCCCGGCCGCGGCGCGGCTCTGCGCGAAGCCCGCCTGGCGGCCGCAGTGGGCCGCCTCGTCAGCACGGTGAGCCCTCGGCTCGCCGTATTTGGGTACGGCTCGCTCGTCAGCCTGGCGAGCGCGGAGCGAACCCTGGGCAGGTCCACGGCGAGCGCCGGCGCGGCGCGGCTGACAGGCTGGGCACGAAGCTGGACTCAGGCGCGCGACAACCTCCGCTCCGAGAAGACCTTCGCCCTCGCCGACGGCACCACTCCCTCCTACTGCCTCGGCCTCAACGTCGAGCGGCGCCCCGGACCGGGGCCCAACGGGTCCTTGATCGAGATCACCGAGGAGGAGCTCGATCGCCTCGCCGTGCGCGAGATCCGCTACGACCGGGTCGAGGTCACCGCCGAGATCGCGGCCGAGGGGCCCTTGGACTTCGACCGCGTGGTCACCTTCACCGCCAAGCCCTCCAACTACGCCCCGTCGCCGCCACCGGGAGCGATCATTCTCGCCTCCTACGCCCGCGCGGTGGAGGCGGCGTTCGAGTCCCTCGGCCCCAGCCAGCTGGAGCTGTTCCATGCCACAACCGACCCGCGGCCGGTCGAGATCGTCTATGGCGTGCTGGTCCGCGACCGGATCCCCGCCGGCAATCCGCGGGAGTGGTAATTCGGGCGTGTTTTAGTGGTCCAGGTCGCCGTTGTTCCGATAGCGGGCGATGAGGAAGTCCTGGGCCGGATCGGTCAGATCACCGGCGGAGATCACTCCGGCGACGATGAGCTTCCTCCGTGACTGGAAGGCCACGTCGTAGGCGACCTCATCGCCCGGCCCGAATGCGGTCGTCTGTTTGCCGTTGCCCGAGAAGGAGTGGTCGAGATGGCCGTTCCGCTTGTAGCGGGCGAGCGAGAACTCGAAATGGAAGAACGTGTTCCATGTGTGCTTGATGCCGCTCTCGCCGACGACGACGATCCTGCCGTTTCGCTGAATCGCCAGGTTGTGGGCTGCGGCGTCGTCACGAAACCCGGTAATCGTCTTGCCGTCCCCAAGCCAGGAGAATTCCCCGCCAAAGGAGCGGTCGAGTCCGCCCTCCTTCTTCAGGCGGGCCACGGCGAAGCTGTCACCAGGGGCGGAGGGGTGAGTACTCCCGGCAGCGACAAGCCGCCCGTTCTCCTGGATCGCGACGCCTTCGGCTGCCTCATGGCCGCTGAATCTGACGGTCCTCTTTCCGTCGCTGGAGAAGGACCGGTCCAGGCGGCCGTTCCGCTTGTAGCGGGCGAGGGCGAAGTCGTCGTGGCGGCTCCCCTGGCCGCCCACGACGATCCTGCCGCTTCGCTGGATCGCCACGTCGTGTGCGGAGTCGTAGTCGCCGAAGTCCGTCCTCGTCTTGCCGTTCCCCGAGAAGGAGTCGTCGAGATGGCCGTTCCGCTTGTAGCGGACGACGGCGAACTCGTCCCTAGTGCGGCCGACGACCACGATCCGGCCGTTTGCCTGTATCGCGACGCCCTTCGCAACCACGCCGAAGCTCGTCCTCGCCTTACCGTTGCTCGAGAAGGAGTCGTCGAGCGCGCCGCCCTTGCGGTACCGAGCAAGGGCAAACGTGCGTCTTCCCCCGCCCGTGGAGGTCCCGACGACCACGATCCGCCCGTTGGGCTGGATCGCCACGTCGTACGCCTCGTCGCGACCGCCGAAGTCGGTCGTCTTCATGCCGTTTTCAGAAAAAGAGTCATCGAGACTGCCGCTTCGCTTGAAGCGGGCGACCGCGAAGTCGGACGCGCTCGGCCCCGTCCTGGTCGACCCGGCCACCACGATCGTGCCGCCGGACCGGATCGCGACCCCCTGTGCCTTGTCGGCGCCGCCGAAGTCCACAGTCTCGAACCCGTCGCCGGCGAAGGAGCCGGCCGCACTGCCGACCGAGGCGAAGAGAAGCGTCACGACCAACGCTCCCCCGACCGCGGTCGACCTCATCCCGGGGGACATCCCCAGTGGCTCGGGCTCAGTCGCTGTTCCAGTGCTGAGCCCAGGCGCGAAGCTCGCGGATCGCCGGCCGTAGGGCCTTGCCCTTCTCCGTCAGCGCATACGAGACGCGTGGCGGCGTGTCGGCGTACACCGAGCGAGTCACCAGGCCCTCGCTCTCCAGCTCGCGCAGGCGCCGCGACAGGAGGCGGTCCGAGAGGCCCGGGACCGCCTGCGACAGCTCGGCGAAGTAGTGCGGATGCTCGGAGAGCGCCCAGATGATCGCGCCCGCCCAGCGCTTGCCGATCAGCTCCACCGCGTGATGAAACTCGGGACAAACGCGCGCCGGGCGGCCGTTGGACCGCGCCGGAGCGCCCTCGGCTTGCGGTAGCCCTGACACCCTCGATTGAGCTTAGCGAAGCGCCAACCTGGCCCGGCGAGGTTCAGCGGGCTGGGCCAGCCAACCCGCTGGCGACTTTGTGGCGGATAGCGCCACAAAGTCGCCAAGTAGCGGCTCTGGGACTACGCCGAGCAGGGACCCGTATCCGTGGGCCGCAGGTCTCCCTCCAGCGCCCGGCGCACGACCTGGTTCGGGACGCCGAGCCCTCCCGGGGGCGCCCCTCCCTGCTCCGCCGCGAAGACCGTCGTCAGCACCTGCCCGGCGGCGTCCACGGCGGGGCCGCCGGAGTTGCCGCTTTCGACCTGACCACGAAACGGGGTCATCTGGCGCTGCACCGGCCCCAGTCCGTAGGAGTCCTGGCTGATCACCTGCCCGGTGCGACCGACGCGTGCCGGCGAGATCGTGAAGGGTCCATTCCCCGGATAGCCCAACACCGCGGCGGCCGTCCCCTTGGGCACGCTTGGCGCGAGCCGCAACGCCGGTGCCTCCATCCCGGCGACGTGGAGGATCGCGAGGTCGTTGTGCGGCTCGTAGTGAACGGCCGACGCGTCCAGTGTCTCGCCCGATCGCAGCGTCACGGTGGTGTCGTCCTCCCCCGCGACCACGTGCGCGTTGGTCACCACGAGCTCGGGTCCGGCGACCCATCCGGACCCCTCGATCCCAAGCCCGCAGGCGGAGCCGAGGACCTTCACCACGCTGTCTCCCGCTCCATGCACGTCTGAATCCTTGGCGATCGCCCCATTGGGCGCTTGGACGTTCGCGTTCGGCCCCCTGACGGTCGGCGTTGGATCGATTCGCCGCAGGACGTTGAGAAGCGGCCCCGAGGGCGGCAGGAGGTCGTTCAGCGCGGTCAGAATCCGCGAGCTCTGGAGCGCGTGACGCAGGTCGCGCTCGCCGGGCCCCGGCGAGTTGAGGGCGACGGCGCCGAACGCCCAGGCGAGCAGGAGGCCCAGGGCGGCGAGCAGCGCGGCGCCCCCGATCCCGTCGAGCCGGTAGCCCAACGTGCCGCCTGAGATCCGGGCGCTGAGGTCCGCGGAAAAGCCCTCCATCAACACCGCCAGGGTGACGCCCAGCACGAGCCCTGCAACCACCGTGATCAGGGGCGCATAGGGGGACCCCCCACCCCCCGCCAGGAGCGCGGGGCCGAGGCGGCCCCCGATCGCCGCGCCAACCACGAACCCCGCCAGCGGCAGGGCGCTGCCGATCAGGCCTCGCTCGTAGCCGATCACGGCCAGCGCGAGGGCGAAGACGGCGATGATCACGTCGACGAAATTCACGTGGGCACCAGGCACTAAGTTTGTATCGGCTTGAGCCCGATCAGCCCCGCTGCGGAGCGCCGCCGCCGACTTTTGACCAGAGCCGTGCCGGTCGCCGTGCTGGCCATCGCCGCGTTCATCGCCTGGGCGATCATCAGCGGCGGGGGTCCCGAGCTCTCGGCCGCCCAGCGCTTTGCGGACGCGTGGGAACGCCAGGACTTCGCCGCCATGCACGAGGAGCTCTCCCCCAAGGCGGCCAGGCGCTACCCGCTGGCCCAGTTCACCGACGACTATGGCAGGGCCCAGGAGACGGCCACGGTGGCGAGCGTGGAGACAGGCGCGCCCTCCGCGGCCGAATCTGGGGACCAGCCGGCAGCGGCGGTCCCTGTAAGCCTGGACACTCACGCCTTCGGTCAGATCTCCGGCCGACTCCTGCTGCCGCTGGACGGCGACGAGATCGCCTGGTCCCCGGAACTCGTATTCCCGGGCCTGGAGCCCGGAGGCCGTCTCGTCCGGCGAGCCCGAGTCCCCGAACGCGCCCCCATCCTGGCTCGGGACGGGACGCCGCTGGCGGAGGGCCCGGCCGCGAGCCGTTCCTCCCCGCTGGGCGCGGCCGCGCAGAGCGTCGCCGGGAGCACCGCGGCCCCCACCCCCGAGCTGGACCGCGAGCTCTCCCGGCTCGGGTTCCCTTCCGGCACGCCGACCGGGGCCAGCGGGCTCGAGCTCGCCTTCAACCGACGGCTCGCCGGACAACCGGGCGGGGAGCTCCTCGCGGTGGGCAGCGAGGGCGGTCCACCCGGCGGAACAGTCCTGGCCCAAGGCTCGCCCGTCACGGGCAAGCCCGTTCACACCACGATCGACCCGGTCCTCCAGCGCGCGGCGGTGGCGGCACTCGGGGGCCAGTACGGCGGCGTCGCGGTCCTGGACGCGCGCAAGGGCTCAGTGCTGGCGCTCGCGGGGATCGCGTTCTCTGGCCCACAGCCTCCCGGCTCGACGTTCAAGGTGATCACCACCACCGCCGCACTCGAGGCCGGGGTGGTGGAGCTCACGGACCAGTTCCCGGTCCAGACCTCCGTCGAGATCGGCGGGCGCGAGGTCGCCAACGCCCACAATGAAGCGTGTGGCGGCAGCTTCGTGGAGGCGTTCGCGCAGTCGTGCAACAGCGTCTTCGTCCCACTCGGGCCGAAGATCGGGTCGGAGCGGCTCGTGCAGTCGGCGGAGCGCTACGGCTTCAATTCGCCCCCCGCCCTCTTCGACCAGGCGGCCATTCGGGCTGTGAACGTGCCCCAGAGCACGATCCCCACATCGATCCCCGATGAGCTCGAGCTCGGCGTGAGCGCGATCGGTCAGGGCCAGGTGCTGGCGACGCCGCTGCAGATGGCGTCGGTCGCCCAGACGATCGCCGACGATGGGACGCGGAGTCCCACCGGGATCGTCAGCGACCGCAAGCTGCAGTCCGCGGCGAAGCCCGTGCGGGTGACGTCGGGGAAGGTGGCGACCACCGTCCGCGACCTGATGATTCAGGTGGTCAAGAGTGGGACGGGGACGGCGGCCGCGCTCCCAGGTGTGCAGGTGGCCGGCAAGACAGGCACCGCCGAGCTTGGGCCGAAGCCGCTCGAGCCCGGCAAGGAGGCCGGCGCGGCCCCCGAGCAGGAGGTGGACGCCTGGTTCACCGCCTTCGCACCGGCGGAGGACCCGAAGCTCGCGGCGGCGGCCATGGTCGTCAACGCCGACGGGGACGGCGGCACCGTGGCTGCCCCGATCGTGCGGCAGGTCCTTGCCGTAGGCCTCGGTGGCGGTTAGATGTCCAGCTCGATCTCGCCGACCGACCCGGTCGGCGACGGGATCTCGAGCGTGAGGGGCCTGAGCTCGGTCGCAGCCTCGTCGATCAGGAACAGGACCATCGCCCCCTGGATCGGCCCGTTGGCTGCCGTCGACTCGGGCTCGGGCAGCTGCTCGTCGGGCGCCAGCTTGACACCGAGGTCGAGGGCGAACAGGCTGTCGCTTGGAATCGGCTGGAACTCCGTGCCCTCGGTGTCGACGACCGTGAAGTCCGTGGGCACGTCCTGGGCCGTATCGCCTACGTTCTCCACCGTCATGAAGACCCCGAAGTAGAGCTTGTCGTTCGCCGGTGGGGGCTGGCCCGCAAGGTACGCCTTGTCCTCCGGATCGCTCGGGTTGAGGGGACGGCTGATCTGCACGTTGTAGAGAAGCTCGCCGAGCTTCATCGGCTGGCCCTCCTCCGCGCTCAGGTCGCTCTCCGGATCCGTGTCACAGCCGGACAGGAGCGCCGCGGCGGCGAGCGCGGCGGCGAGCACTGAAACGACACCCAGACGCGTGGTGGGGCGGCCGGCGCGCAGCATGGCGGCGGCCAGTCTATATCGAGCCAGTCGGGCGACGAACCCTCTCGGGTCGCGGTCAGGCAGGCAGCCGGGGGGCGCCGGCGACCACCACGCGGTCCGGTGGGCGGCCCGACTCGACCAACTGCTTCAGCCTCGCCAGCGCAATGGACCATTGGCGTCGGTAGTAGCGCTCAGCGCCGAGCCTCTCGCGCAGGCGGTCCAGCCGATGGGACGGCCCTGTCCAGAAGCGAAGCGTCACCTCGCAGCCGGTGGGTCCCAGCTCGAGAAGCTCCCACGAGGTGGTGACCGGGATGCGATCCCATCGGCCTCCGGCGCCCGCCTCGTGGATCCGGTGCGGCGGCGAGATCTCGTCGATCACCGTCTCCATCCAGATTCCCGGCTCCTTCACCCGGAACCGGGCGGCGGCGCCCACCCCTGAAGACTCGAGGCGCTCGAGCCGATACTCGCCGATGAAGTGATCCGTGAAGGCCGGCCTCGTGGCGAGGTCACAGATGAGCTCGAAGACGCGCACGCGCGGCGCATCGATCGGTGTCTTGACCGAGATCGGGCCCAAGCCGGGGGATTCTATGGATCAATCCGTAACCAATCTTCCAAATTGCGGACGTTTAGGCCAATGGGTTTGCCCGGATTGAAGGTCCGCCGTTACCATGGGCTCCGCATGGCATTGCTCCCGAATTCCAGGGACCGGAATTCGGTATGAGGTATTGGGATGCTCATTGACCCCGGAACCGACGTCCACGAGACAGGTGAGCTCGCGCTCGTCGGATCCCTCGCTTGCGTCGAGTGTGGCTACTCGATCTCGCTTTCGCTCTCCGACGAGCTGCCCAGTTGCCCCGCCTGCGGCGGGTCGCGGTTCCGCCGCGCCTCGATGTTCGAGCTGCCCACGGTAGATGCGGACGCGATCGCGCCGGCGCCCGCGCTGCCCGCATGGCTGGACGGTGTGCGCGCGAACCTCGCGCCCGGAAGCCTGTGCGTCGCCTTCGAGGAGGACGACGAGCCCATGGTCATCGAGCTCAACGATGGCTGGAACCGGATCGGTCGCAGCGGCGCGGCCGATATCCAGCTCGACGACGCGACCGTTTCGCGCCGACATGCTCTGATCGTCCGCACTCCCGAAGACGAGCTGCGCGCCCTCGACGATCGCAGCCTGAACGGCCTGTTCGTCAACGGCGAGAGGGTCGAGTGGGCGCCACTTGAGGACGGCGACGAGCTCGAGATCGGCTGTTACCGGCTCTACGTCATTCAGGCCTGACGAACCTACTCCGTCGAGATGTTCGGGTCCGCCTGAACCTTGTGCGGGACGATCATCAGGAAGTTCTGCGCAGCGCTCGCCCCAAGGCCGACGACGCGCTCGGCCTCGTCGCCCTGGCCCGTGGCCTCGAGCTCGCCGGCGTAATGGCCCAGCAGCTCCTCGATGTCGAGCATCGCCTCGGCGTCGAGCTCCTGTAGCTCCACCTTGGCCCCCTCGCCCAGCCGGCGAGTGATTGCTTCGCGGTCGAGGTTCCACTCCGGATTGACCCGCACGTAGACGCGGCCGCCGGTCATCCCCGAGCAGGCCCAGGGACCGAGGTCACCGAGCACGACCGCGCGCCCGGCCGTCATGTACTCGAAGGCGAACCCCTTGGCGTTGGCCCGGTCGGAGATGCAGCCGCGCGAATCGTCCAGCGGCTCGGCCGGCTCGCCCCCCAGCACCACGTCGGCGCCCGAGAGGCGAATGCAGAAGCGCGAGTCGGCTGACCCCTGCACGAACAGGCGCCCCCGCTGGGCGCCGTAGGCGAACGACTTGCCCACGGACCCGTTGACCCTCTGTCCTTCGCGATTGCGCCCCTTGAGGATCGAGACCGTGCCGCCGAGCATCGTCTTGCCCACGCCGTCCTGGGCGCCGCCCTCGACCCGTACCACGAGCCCCCAGGCGTTGAACGCGCCGAAGCCCTGACCGGCGACGGAGCCGCCGTTGAAGCTGAACTCCGCCAGCACGTCCGCCGCCTCCCCCCGCGGGGCTCCCTCGTAGATCCTGGCCCGCGAGATCTCCCCGGCCAGCTCCGTGCCGAGGACGCGGTCGTGAGCGTCGGTGGCGCGCGGAAACTCCTGGCGGATCGACTCGCCGGAGAGCACCCTGTGGGCGAGCCCGGCAAGCTCCGCCGAGGCCTGCTTGGGCTCCATGCGAATCGGCCGGGCCCGCACCAGGCCGGCCTCGGCCCGCGCCTCCACGAGCTCCTCCGCGGCCACCGGCAGGTCCACGGGCTCCAGGTCCAGGAACTCCTCGAGCGGCGTGATCAGCTCGGCCAGGTCGAGGCGCTCCGAGCCACCTTCCTGCTCGAGCAGGTCGTAGCGACCCACCAGGTCCTGGGCGCGCTCGTAGCCGAGTTCGGCGACCACGCGCTTCACCTCCTCACCCATCGAGGAGAAGAAACGGGCGCAGTTCTCGGCTGCGGAGTCCACACGCTGCGGCGTGAACTTCTTCAACCCGTGCTCCTGAGCCTGCTCGGTGGTCTCGATCTGGGTGGCGATGCCGACATGGCAGGTGTCGAGCTGGCAGCCGCGGCAGATCGTGCAGCCGAGCGAGACCATCGCCAGGGTGCCGAAGGCAACCCGGTTGGCGCCCATGCAATGCAGCTTCACGATGTCGTGGGCATGGCGGTAGCCGCCGTCGGCCCAGATCTCGACCCGGTTGCGAAGCCCGGCCTCCATCAAGGCGCGGTGAACGGCGCGCGTGCCGATGTCCGAAGGCAGGCCGACGTGCCGCAGGGCGTGCTGGCGAGCCGCGCCGGTACCGCCCTCGAATCCTGAGAGGGTGATGATGTCCGCCCCGGCCTTGGCGATCCCGAGCCCGATCGTGCCGATGTTCGGCACCACCGGAACCTTCACCGACACCCTCAGATCCGGGTTCACGGTCTTGAGCTCGTCGATCAGCTCGGCGAGGTCCTCGATCGAGTAGAGGTCGTGGTTGTTGGAGGGCGAGATCAGATCGGTCCCCGGGGCGGCGTTGCGCGCCTCGGCGACCTTCTCCGAGACCTTACGGCCCGGGAGGTGACCGCCCTCGCCCGGCTTCGCTCCCTGTCCGATCTTGATCTCGGCCACATACGACGAGTTCAGCATCTCGGCGGAGACGCCGAAACGGCCCGAGGCCACCTGCTGGCCCCGCCACTTGCGGTACCGGCCGTACATGTCCTGGATCTCGCCACCCTCCCCGTTGATGCAGAGGATGTTGATCGCCTTGGCAGCGTCGGCGTAGGCGCGGAAGGCGGGCTCGGACTGCGAGCCGAAGCTCATCGAGGAGATCACGATCGGGTAGTCGTGATGGCCGATCGAGGTGTCCACGGCTTCCGGTGAGACTGGGGCGCGGTCCGAGCGGAGCTTGACGATGTGCCGCATCGAGATCGGGCTCTCGCGCTCCAGCTCGCGGACCTTCTCGGAGTACTCCTCGTAGGTGGCCGTACCGTTCGCGGCGGCGACGGCCGCCTTGTAGACCTTGGGGTAGAAGCGGAACGTCTTTGCCGGCTTCGCATCCTCGTCGCCGCCAAGGATCTGAAAGCGCTCGTCCGTGTCGCCGTCGAGGTCGGAGAACCCCATTCCCGCCTTGCTCGATGCGCAAAACGTCTGGGTCTGGAAGATCTCGGCGAGCTCGGGCTTGATGCCTATCGAGGAGAACTGGCGCGCGTAGCCGCGCACCTCATGGATGCCGATCGTGGAGATCACCTTCTCAATTCCCTTGCGCAGCGCGGAGCAGAGGTTGGAGACGTCGGCGTCGTAGTCGTCTACGCAGATCACCTCGACCATCACGTAAGGGCAGACGCCGTTGGCGCCGAGCCCCAGCGCCATGACGACGTCGTGGACGTTGCGGAGCGCCGCCGAGCGCAGGACGATTGAGCAGCGGCGCCGCAGATTCTCCTCGTTGGTCTCGCCGACCTTGAGATGCTTCAACGCCTGGTCCACAGCGGAGGTGGCCAGGTGAGGGTCGAGATAGCGACGCTCGCCGTCGTACACGGTGCGGTCGGTGAGCACCAGCAGCTCGGCGCCCTCGCGAACGAGCTTCACGGCCTCCTGCTTGATCCGCTCGATCGCGCCGTGGGTCGTCTCGGCCTCCAGCAGAGCGGTGTCGATGGCCGCCGCGCGGTCACGGAACTCCTCCCAGAGGTCCTCGAGCAGGTAGGTCTTGTGGTCGCGGGCGATCTTGCGGTAGGTCGAATCGGAGAGGGGCGCAAGGTCGTGGTGGCCGCCCAGGATCACCGGGAAGGAGGTCTCGATCGTCCTCGTGTCGACCGCGGGAGCGTGGACCAGTGGACGGCGCCCGAACACCGCCCTGGTCGAGAAGTGCTCGATCTCGCGCTCGCGGTCAATCGCCGGGTTGGTGACCACCGCCACCGTCTCCTTGAAGTAGTCGGCGAGATTCTGGCGCTCCGGCGAGAGCGCGGCCAGCGGCCCGTCGTAGCCGAGCGAGCCGATCGGCTCGGCCCCATTGGAGGCCATCTGCTGGCAGAGCTTGACGTCGTCGCGCTGCCACCCGAACCCTGCCAGCACCCTGTCGGAGACCTTGACCGGCTCCGAAGGACCGGCCGAGGTGTAGCCCGGGATCTCGGCGCCCTCCAGCGGGCCGCCGGTGGTGAGCGCGCGATCGTACGGCGCGGCCTCGGAGGCGCCGGTCCGCTCGAGCCACCGCTTGGCGACCTCGCGCTGCATCTCCCAGTGCTCGAACAGTCGCGACGATCGCCGCTCCCGATCGATCCTGACCATGAACTTCTCGCCCGGACCCAGGGGCTTGGGCTCGGAGACCATGTCGTCGCAGCCCACCACGCCGGGCTCGGAGCTGAAGATGAAGTCGTGGGGCGTCTCCAGCTTCCACAGCGGACGCAGGCCGAGCGCATCGGCCGAGAACACGCACTCGTCGCCGTGGCGGGCGATCAGCGCCACGGGCCCCTGCGAGAACGGGCCCATCGTCTGGCGCATGTACATGTAGAACGGCTGGAGCTCCGCGGGCAGGGATCGGATCTCGTCGACGATCGGGGGCACGACCATCTCCATCGCCTCGGCGAGCGAGAGGCGCTCCACCCGGATCAGGTGATCGACCACACGGTTCAGATCCTGGGAGTCGGAGCCGTCGGCCTGGATCGAGACGCCGAGCATGGCGGCTTCCTGGCGGAGCTGCTCGATCGTGTTGATCTCGCCGTTGTGGCCCAGCACCGTGAACGGCTGCACGCGCTTGAACGACGGCCAGGTGTTGGTGGAGTAGCGGTTGTGGCCGAAGCAGCCGATCGTCTCGAACCGCTCATCACGGAGGTCCGGGTAGTACCGGCCGAGCACCTTGGGCGCTCCCATCACCTTGAAGACGCAGGTCGAGGCCGAGAACGAGGCCAGGTGAAAGCCCAGCTCGACCTCGAGCACGCTCATCAGGTCGAAGGTCAGGCGCTCGCGCCGCTTCGCATCCGGCAAGAGCCCGGCGACCTGCCAGAAGTGGGGCTCCTCCTCGCGAGCCGTCGCCCCGAGCGCCTGGGAGTTGACCGCGCCGAGGCGCTCGGCGAGGATGCGAAAGCCCCCGCGGCCCAGGATCTCCCGGGCGTCGTGCTGAGCCCGTCCAACGTCGGCCGAGCGGTCGATGAAGATGTGAGCGACCGCGAACGCCGGGTCGAGGGCGAGTGCCGGGTTGTGGCCGCCAGAGCGAACCTCCTCGGCCCAGATCCTGCGCGGGATGTCGACCAGGATGCCGCAGCCGTCGCCCTGGCCGTCGACGTTTCCGGCGCGGTGGAGCATCTTCTGGAGGTTGTCCAGCGCCAGCTCCACGGGGGCGCGGCTGGGAGTCGCGTCCTTGCGGACGGACGCGTAGATCGCGCAGGCGTCGCGGTCCTCGACGCTGGGCGGCGAGACGCGGGGCCTATAGGCCCGCTCAGGCGAAAAGCGTCGTTGCTCGTCGGCCAGCGGCAATTGATTACTGGAAGAGCTGAGCAATCGGACCTCCCGGTTTCCGCGCCTTCTTCGAGCGGGCGCGCGACGGGGACAAACGGAAGCGCAGTATAAAGCCGGCGGCGGCGCGGAAGCGTCAAGCCACACCGTGAACTCGCGCCGGCCATATAGTCCGGCCCATGTCCGAAGCGATCGCCGTGCTCTCCCAGAAGGGGGGTACCGGAAAGACGACCATGGTCCGTTCGCTGGCGGACGTCTTCGAGCGGCTCGGGATGGACGTCGTGGCGATCGACGCCGACCCCCAGGGCAACTTGTCCGACTACTTCGACGCCGACCCGAACTCCCACCCCACATTGGGCGACGTCCTCCAGGGGCAGGCGCGCGCGGCCGACGCCGTGCACGGCCGCGTGGTGCCGGCGAACCTTCGGCTCGCGGAGGCCGAGCTGGTCCTGGCGGGCAAGATCGGGCGGGAGGTGACGCTTCGCAACGCGCTGCGGGACCTGCGGCGAAACAGGGACCTGATCCTGATCGACTGTCCGCCCACCCTCGGCTTGATGACCGTGAACGCTCTGGTCGCCTCCACGCACGCGATCCTCTCGACCGAGGCGCAGTATTTCTCCCTCCAGGGGATGGAGCAGGCGATGCAGGTCCTGGACCTGGCGCGCGACTCCCTGAACCCGGAGCTGGAGCTGCTGGGGATTTGCCTGAACATCGCCAATATGCGCACCCGCCACGCGCGCCAGACGCTGGAGGCGCTTCGCGAGCGCTTCGGCGACAAGCTCTTCCGAACGGTCATCCGGCAATCGATCGTGTATGCGGAATCGGCCGAACGCGCGATCCCGATCCTCGACTACCGCCCGGAGAAGGGTGCCGACTACCTATCGCTGGCCGGCGAGATCCTGCGCCGCCTGGGAAAGCAGGACATGCTCGAGCGGCTCGACCAGCTCAGCACCGAAATGGTCCCGGCCTAGCGCGGGGGCCAGGTGCGCAGCTGGACGTCGTCGATCCACTGGAAGGCGGGACCGCGGTCGAGCGAGTTCGCTCCCATGTAGACCTTGAAGATCTGTTCTGTGTCGACCGAGTCGTTGATCCGGGTTGGTCCTCTGCGGTTGATGATCGGGACGCCGTTGACGGTCGCCTTCAGGAAGCCGTGCTTGCGGTCGAGCACCCACCGCACCTTGAACCGGAACCACTTCCCGAGTGGGATCGGCGGCCGGCGCGCGTTGTGGGTGAAGTCGATGATCCGACCGCCCTTGCGAGGCCTGAGCTCGGCCGTGGTTCTCCAGTGAAGGAGCGACCCCCTCGGACCGCGCACCACGCCGATCCAGACCCGGTAATCGGTCCTGTGCTGCCAGCTCCCTCGGAACTCGATCAGCTGGCGCCAGTAGTTCGTCCCGTCGTTCGGCATCAACTGGGCCAGGTTTGCCTGGAGCTTGATCCAGTACGCCAGCGACCCTCGCTCACGTTTCCAGTGGGTCGGGAACTGATTGCGAACGCGCTTGTTCGGGGTGAACTCGACATCCTTGCTCACCTCCTGGTAGAGGGCCCTGGTCGGCGTCCCTCCGTGGGGGCCCGGGACGGTCTCCAACCGGGTGTCGGCGTACGGCCCCACGGGCACGGAGGACGGCACGATCGGGAAGAAGGCGTGCGGCTTGCCGCCGGGCAGCTCCGACTGCCACGCGAAGCCCTCATCGGCACCTCGGATCGGAAAGCGCCAGTCACCGCTTTCTGTCCTCGGCGGAGCAACGGTGACCGGATGCTCGAAGCCGGAGGAGAACAGCAGCTTGGTGCGCTTATCCGCTTGGCGACCGGGGGCCGGATCGATGGCGGCGATCGCGGACAGCCCCACCAGGGCGGTACAGGCAGCCAGCACGCACGCCCTGCGGCTCTTCGCCGACCCTCCTCGTGTGATCACGTTCCTCCCCCTGTCCAACCCGTCGAGCACCGGCGCTTCGACTGCAGAATACTTCCCGCGATGACTGAGCAGAACGCACCCTCCGCGCTCGAGGAAGTGATCGCCCGCTACAACGAGGCCTGGAACGCCCACGACCTTGACGCGATCATGGCCATGCACGCGCCGGGCATGGTGTTCGAGAACCACACCGCCGGCGAGCGGGCCGAAGGCGAGGCGGTACGCGAGCACATCGGCTCGATCTTCGAGACCTGGCCCGACATCGACTTCACCACCCGCAGGCTCTACGTGCGCGACGGGCTCGTGGTCCAGGAGTGGACCGCGACGGCAACCCACGCCAACCGCATGAGCCGCGGGAACCTGGTCGCCGAGCCCTCGGGAAGGAAGGTCACCTGGGATGGGCTGGACGTGATCCCCTTCGAGGACGGCCTCGTGAAGCGGAAGGACGTCTACTCCGACTCGGTTTCGATCCTGCGCCAGGTCGGATTGCTATAGCTCGGGCACGTCGGCGCCCAGGGGGCTGAAGGGCGTGCGGCGGATCTCACCCCAGTCCGCGACGCGCTCCCGCAGGGCCTCGGTGACCTTGCCGGTGTCCTGCCAGAAGCACCAAAAGAGCACCGCCGGTCCGGCACCCGAGATCGTTGCCCCAATCGCCCCCAGGTCCCGCGCCTCGGCGAGGAGCTCCATGGAGCGGGGGTAGAGATGGGCGCGGTGCGGCTGGTGGAGGCGGTCGGCCAGGCCGCGAGCAATCAGGGTCAGGTCGGAGCGCTGGATCCCGAGCACCAGCTGCGACGCCGCGGCCACGTTGGCGACCGCGTCGGCAACGGGCACCTCTGCCGGCATCGCGGCGCGGGCCTTGTCGGTAGGGACCTCCTCCGCCGGGACCACGACGACTCCCTCGACGCCCTGCGGAGGGTCGAGCCGGACGGGCGGCGGCCTGGAGTCGCCGTCGACCGACGGGCAGAGAACCAGACCGCCGTAGAGCGCCGCGCCGACGTTGTCCGGGTGGCCCTCGAGTGTGACGGCGCGGTCGTAGATCTGCTCGCGCTCGAGCCCCAGCTCGAACAGATGGTCGGCGGCCATCAGCCCGGCGACGATCGCGGCAGCCGAGGAGCCCAGGCCGCGAGCGAGCGGGATCTCGCTGCGGATCTCGAACCGCAGCCCATCGGCGGGATGAAGGGCCTCGAAAGCGCGAACGCACAGGTTGTCCCGGTCCTCCGGGACCGGCTGGCCACCCCCGTCGACCGAGAACCCCCCGGCCTCGCTGACTTCGAGCTCGAGATGGAGCGAGAGGGCCGCGGCCAGGACGTCGTAGCCCGGCCCGAGGTTGGCGGAGGAGGCCGGCACGCGGACGAGGCGGCGGCGAACGGTCATCGGCTGGGCGGTGACCCCGGGATCACTTCCACTTGATCGAACACCCAACCGGCTCGGTCTCGGCGCGCCGTGGCTGGCGGCCGCTCAGCAGATCGTCGAGGGCCGCTCTGAGCCAGGCCGCATTCTGTCCAGGATCCATGTGGTCGGCGTCCGGGGCGCCCTCGTAGCGCACGCGCAGATCGCCGTCGAGCGCGTAGACGTGCGGAGTGACCTGGGCCGCCCAGTCTCGTGCCGCCTGCTGGCTTTCGTCGTGCAGGTACGGAAAGGGCCAGTCCTCGCTGCCGACCCGCTCGCGCATCGCCTCGAGCGAGTCGCGTGGGTAGCGCTCCGCGTCGTTGGAGTTGACGGCCAGGAAGCGGACCCCTCGCGCGGCGTAGTCTCGCGCCAGTTGGACCAGCCTCTCGTGCCAGGCGAGCGCGTAAGGGCAGTGGTTGCAGGTCCAGATGACGACCGTCGCCGAAGCCTCCCCAGGCGTCGGCAGGGTGTGCACCCGGCCCTCGGTATCGGGCAGCTCCAGCCCAGGCGCGGAATCTCCCACCTTCGTAGCGGTCGCCTGAGCCATCACTCACCACCTCCTTGGATCGCGTTTGCAAGCGTCTCGCGCAGCTCGGCGCGGTCGGGTAGGGGCGAAACCCTGCCGTCGCGAAGCCTGTAGACACGACAGGTCAACCCGGCGGGCTCGTCGTCGGGCGGCTGCAGGTCGCGCCCCGAGATCCGAATCGTCGGCGATCCCACGAAACCCTGGCGCCCCGCCTCTTCGTCGGTGCGAACCTCGCGCACCTCGACCGACGCCGGGTCAAGTCGGATGGCACTCATCTCCTCACGCAGCATCTCAAGCGCCTCCTCCCACGAGGGACATCCCCGCCACCACAGGAGCTCGATCTTGGGCGCTTCATGGGCCATGCCCCCAGGTTAGGGCCTGCTCGGCGGGAGACTGCCCTCAGCTCAGGGCAGCCTTGCGGCCGTAGATCGCGCTCGCCACCAACGCGCCCGGCGGCACCTCCGCCCCCGGCAGGACCACCGACTCCTTGATGCGCGCGCCGGCGCCGATGGCGCACCCGGCCCCGATCACAAGCGGGCCGTCCAGGCGCACGTCTGCTCCAATCTCGCACCCTTCTGCGGCCAGGACCAGGCCGCCCACACCCGGGTCGCCTCGCTCCAGGGCCTCGTCGCCACCCGACGAGGGGAGCAGCTCGCCGGCCGGTTCGACCTCCACTGTGCCCTCCACTGCGTCGAGGTTTCCCCGCAGGTACTCCGGCAGCGAGCCGACGTCGTTCCAGTAGGCGTCGATCCGGTGAACGTAGAACGGGACATCGTTCTCGAGCAGGGCCGGGAACACCTCGCGAGCGAAATCGACCGCCGGCTTGGAGGGGAAGTAGTCGAAGATCTCGCGGTCGAGGACGTAGATCATGCAGCTCGCCAGGTCCGAGAGCGCCTCGGCCGGCTCGGGCTTCTCCTGAAAACCCTGGACCCGGCCGGCCGAATCCGTGATCACGACCCCGAACTCGCTCACCTCGGAAACCCGCTTGACCGCCAGGGTGGCAATGCCGTCGTTGGCCTCGTGAGCGGCGCGCAGCGCGCTCAGGTCGATGTCTGTGAGCGCGTCGGCGGCCATCACCAGGAAGGGCTCGTCGCCAAAGAAATCGGCCACATTCCGGACGCCCCCGGCGGTGCCCAGCAACTCGTCCTCGCGGCTGTAGGTGAGGTCGATCCCCAATCGCGAGCCGTCACCGAAGCGGTCGCGGATCGCGTCACCGAACCAGTGGAGGTTGGCGATCACGGGTCCGAAGCCGTGCCGGCGCAAGAGCAGCAGGATGTGCTCCATCACGGGACGGTTCGCAACCGGCACGAGCGGTTTGGCGATCTCGTAGGTGAGCGGGCGTAGGCGGGTCCCGAGACCCGCCGCCATCACCATCGCTCGCATCGAGCGAGCAGGCTATTGCCTGTCCCCATCGGCGGCGGCGCTACGTGCCCTGGTCCCAGCTCGCCAGGTACTTCTGCTGCGCGTCCGTGAGGTCGTCGATCTCCACCCCGCGCGAGGCCAGCTTCAGGCGGGCGATTTCGCGGTCGATCTCCTCGGGCACGGGATAGACCCGCTTCTCCAGATACGAGTGGTCTCGCGCCACGTGCTCGGCCGCGAGCGCCTGATTGGCGAAGCTCATGTCCATCACCGCGGCAGGGTGGCCCTCGGCGGCCGCCAGGTTGACCAGCCGTCCATCCGCCAGCAGGAAGATCTCCCGCCCATCCTTGGTGCGGTGGCCCTCGACGAACGGACGCGCCTGGAACTTCTCGACGGTGAGCGCGTTCAGGTCCTCCTTGTTGACCTCGACATCGAAGTGGCCCGAGTTGCAGACGATCGCACCAGACTTCATCACCTCGAACATCTCGCCGGCGATCGCGTCGCGGTTGCCGGTCACGGAGATGAACACGTCGCCGACCCTTGCCGCGTCCGTGCCGGGCATCACCTCGAACCCGTCCATGAGCGCCTCGAGCGCGCGCAGCGGATCGACCTCGCAGACGATCACGTGGGCCCCGTGGCCCTTGGCGCGCATCGCCACTCCCCGTCCACACCAGCCGTAGCCGATCACCACGACGCGCAGGCCGGCGATCAGGACGTTGGTGGCCCTGATCACCCCGTCCAGGGTCGACTGCCCGGTGCCGTAGCGGTTGTCGAAGAAGTGCTTCGTCTTCGCGTCGTTGACGGCGACGATCGGGTACCCGAGCTTGCCCTCGCGCTCGAGCGCCTGAAGGCGGATGACCCCGGTGGTCGTCTCCTCGGTGCCGCCGAGAACGCTGGAGAGCTGGTCAGCCCGCTCGCCGTGCAGCACGCCGACCACGTCGGCCCCGTCGTCCATCGTGATCTGGGGACCGCGATCGACAACGGTGTTGATATGCCGGTAGTAGGTGTCGTTGTCCTCGCCGTTGATCGCGTAGACCTCGGCGCCGTAGCGGTCGACGAGGGCGGCGGCCACGTCGTCTTGGGTGGAGAGCGGGTTCGAGGCGCACAGCAGCACCTCGGCGCCCCCGTCGATCAGCGTGCGGGCGAGGTTGGCCGTCTCCGTGGTCACGTGGAGGCAGCAGGCCATGGTGATTCCGTCGAGAGGCCGCTCCTTACCGAAGCGCTCGCGGATCGTTTGCAGCACGGGCATCTGGCGGTCCGCCCATTCGACCCGGCGCTGCCCCTCGTCGGCCAAGCCGACATCGGCGATGTCGTAGCCCTTCTCTGCCGTTTCCAAGACGGTCCTTTCGGTCGTGAGTGAGTTGGGAAGGATAGGGGCACTGCCGCGCATCCGGGGCGGCCGGCGGCTGCGGCTAGGGCGTGAAACGGACCCGGCAGCTGGGACCGGCGCAATTCCGAAGCTGCTGCAGGTGGCTGGCAAGCCGCGCCTTGATCGAGGCATAGGCGGGGTCGTTGTGGCGACTCACAAGCTCGAAGGGGTCCTTCAACACGTCATAGAGCTCGGTTTCGCCAGTGCTGTGCTCGGCGTAGACGTAGCGCTCTGTCCGGATCGCCTTGAAGCTCGGCTCCTCGATCAAGAGCTCGCGTCCCCGCTCGATCCCTGGCTTCTGCGTCACCGGGATCAGCGAGCGCCCGTCCATCTCCAGGCCGGGGGTGGCGTTCGCCAGGTCGACGATCGTCGGCGCGAGGTCGGCGTTGATCGCCAGGTCAGGGATGGTCACTCCGGCGGGGATGCCGGGGCCACGCATCAGGAGCGGCACTCGGATCGATTCCTCGTAGATGTTTCTCTTGCCGTCGAAGATCCGGTGCTCGCCGTGGAAGAAGCCGTTGTCCGAGGTGTAGATGACCAGGGTGCTGTTCAGCTCGCCGTCGGCCTCGAGGGCCTGGAGAACCTTCTTCACGCCCTCATCCACCGAGAGCAGCGACTCCAGCTCACAGCGGTACTTGCGCTGGATGGTCGCGATCTGAGTGGCGCTCAGCGGCGGTTTGCTCCGGATCGCCGCGGGCTTGTCGGAGAGGTTGGCCTCGTTGAAGTTCGGCGGCTTGGGAAGCGGCTCTGCATCGAAGGCGTGCGAGTGCTGGGGTGCCGGCTTGGGAGCGTTCTGACAGTTGGACGGCGGCTGTGGGTTCGGTTCCGGTCCGCCAACGTGAGGCGCCGGATAGGTCAGCCAGAGGAAGAACGGTTGGTCCTTCGGCGCCCGGCGGTCGACGAAGTCGACGGCTTTCCCGGTGAGCACGTCCTGCTTGTAGTCGGCCCGGTCGGTCCCGTAGCGGACCAGCGTGCCGTTGTCGTTCAGCGTGTAGTCGTAGTAGTCGTGTGCGTCGGGAGCCGCTGCCTGCCACTCCGACCAGCCCGGTGGGATGCGCGGGCTGTTCGCGTAGAAGGTCAGGTAGTTGCCGATCAGCGCGGTGTAATAGCCCGCGTTTCGCAGCCAGACGGCGAGGTTGTTGTCTCCGTGCAGCGCCTCGAAGCGGTCGAAGCCGCCGGCTGGAGCCCTGTTGTCGAGGATCCCGTGGTTGTGTGCATATTGGCCGGTGAGGAAGGTGGCACGCGAGGGGCAGCAGAGCGAGAAGTTGACGAAGCTGTTCTTGAAGGTCGCCCCTTGGTCGCCGATCAGCGCGTTGACGTTGGCCATGAACCGGATCGACTCTTGCGTCTGATCGTCGCTCTCGATCACCAGCACGTTCGGCCGAGACTCATCCGCGAGGCTGCGCGAGCCCGGCGTGGCCAAGGCCAAACCGACCGTTGCCGCAAGCGCCACGAAGGCCGCGGCGAGCTGGACGCGGTGCAACCTGGGACCGGACGAATGATTGGCCACTGCGAACCTCCTCAGTGCCGCGTCTTGGTCTCGCACCCAATGACGGCGGAGTCGGGGTCCTTCGGGAGCAGGTCGAGGTCAGCCTTGTCGGCGCTGCCCGGGGTGCTCCCGCCATCACAGTTGATGGTCTGATCGGAGGCCGAGTCCCGGGCGAAGAGCTGGTCGTCTCCGTTCATCCCGTACAGCATGTCGGAGCCCGCCGCTCCGGTCAGGGTGTCGTTGGCGGAGCCTCCGATCAAGACGTCGCTCGCCGCTCCGCCGTTGAGGGAGCTGTCGACCCCGGTCGCGTTGACTATCCGGTCGACTTGATCGGCAGAGTCAACCGTGACCTGGGTGATCCCGGCGCGGCTGCAGTTGGCACTGAAGTCGCCGCTTGTGGTGCATCCCGCGCCGGCGTGGATGCCGGAGCCCGTGTAGACGGCGCCCGGCGTGTCGGTCACGCGCAGGGTCGAGACCGAGGGACGGGTGATTTGTAGGTCATCCTTGGCGGTCGGCGCGGCGGTGACCAGCAAGGTCGAGCCCGAGACGCTGACCGCGGCGGTCTGGACCGTGAACGCGCGAGTGGCCGGGGTCGGGTCCACGTTTCCAGCCCGGTCGATGGCGCGAACGGAAAAGGTGTAGGAGCCGTCCGTGAGATGGATGGCGGTATGCGGCGAGCTGCACGCGGCATAGGCTTCCGAGCCAATCTTGCACTCGAAGCTCGAACTCGACTCCGATGAGGAGAAGGTGAAGGTAGGGGTCGGGTCGTTTGTGAGGCCAGACGGGCCGGAGCTGACCGTGGTTTCGGGCGGAGTCAGGTCCGCCGAGAAGGTCGTCAAGGACCGGGTTAGGCCTTGCCCTGCGGGGACCGTGATGGGCCAGCTCAGGCCGGCCCCGTTGTCTTGGAGGGTCCCGCAGTCGCACGTGTCTGGGAAATTGCTGCCATCGATGCCGTCCCAGACGGAGCCGTATTCAGCCTCGACATAGTGGCTCCCGGTGCTTCGCGGTATGAAGCCCAGGGCACGCCCGCGAGGTGAGTTGCCGGCGCTTACGGAACAGAACACTCCGCCGGTGCCTGCGTCGTAGGCGCCGTAGCCCGCATCCGAGCCCTCGAGCTTGCAGTCCCCTGCGTGGTAGAGGATCGCCGCCTTACTGGAAGCGCCGCGATTCTGCACCCTGATCTGGGTGGCGTAGGACTGCTCGCCGACGATGTATGAGTCGACTTGGGTGATTCTCAGGCCGGTCGCACCGACGTCCGCGACGGTCGTCACCACGTAGGGGTCGTCGCCTGTGCCAGAGCCCTTCACGGCGGTTTGACTCACGGGGGTGAACGCGGTGGTGGGGTTGCCCGCGGGAACGTTCGGGCCGTAGATCGTGGCACCGCCGCCAGCTGGGGACGCGATGAAGGTTCCGCATGCCCCCGGGTTCGTGCCTCCGTAGAACTCACTTGAGGGCTCGCCAGCCTGGTCAACCTGGCAGCCAAGGCGGTCGTTCAGGTAGATCTTGGTCAGGGGTCCCGCTGGGTTCGTGATCGTCTGCTGGCCGGCGAATGCGGCCGGCGCCGCGACCAGCGCCAGCATCGATCCGATCGCGAGCGCGATCGGGGTCGTTCGGGTCACCTCGGCCTCCCTTGCTCTTCTGGCGACCCTACCCGCGACGCGCGGCCCATGTCAAGGATGCGGGGATTCAAACCCGCCGGCGGATACCTTGAATGCGTGAACGATCCGATCCAGGTCAACGCCGACGTCGCGGTCCCGCTCTCCGAGGTCGAGATACGCACCAGCCGCTCCTCGGGGCCAGGAGGCCAGCACGCCAACGTGACCGCCTCGCGCGTCGAGGCGGTGTTCGAGATCGCCCCGTCCACGGCGCTCACCGGAGAGCAGAAGCGGCGCTTGGCGTCACTCCACGGCGACCGAGTGACCGCCGTCGCCCAGGACACCCGCGGCCAGGCCAGAAACCGCGAGCTGGCGCTGGAACGGCTGCGCGACAAGCTGGCGGCGGGGCTGGCGGTGCGGCGCCAGCGGCGACCGACCGGGCCGAGCAAGGCGGCGAGGGAACGGCGCCTGGAAACGAAGCGGCGGACGGCCCAGCGCAAGCGTACGCGCAGACCGCCCCCAATCGACGAGTAGGCCGCCCACCGCACCCGGGTTGGCGAGTTTATGGCGCTATGCGCCACAAACTCGCCAAATGCGGATGGGCTGGCCTACTTGACTCACTCGTAGCTGATCGCTCGGATCACGTCGAGGCGGGCGGCGCGGCGGGCCGGCAGGATCGAGGCGATCAGACCCAGCGCGACGCCCGCGATGCCTACGAAGACCATGGTCGCCAGCGGCGGGCGGTACTCCACCCCCGGGATGCCGGACGAGAGCCCCTGCAGCAGGGCGTAGCCCAGCCCGGTACCGACGGCGATTCCGAGCAGCGCGCCGATCAGGCCGATCACCAGGCTCTCGTCACCGATGGTGCGGCGGACCTGCCAGCGAGAGGCGCCCAGCGCCCGCAGGACCCCGATCTCGCGGGTGCGCTCGATCACGGACATCGTGAGCGTGTTCACGATCCCGAACAGGCTGGCGAAGATCGCCACTCCGACGATCGCGTAGAAGATCCCGAACTGCTGGTTCACCTGATCTTCCACCTTCGACTTGAGTTCCTCATTCGAGAGCACGGCCAGGTTCGGGTAGTCGCGACTGACGATGCGTTCCACCCGGTCGCGCAGGACCGGTCGCGCGGCGGCGGACGTTGCCTTCAGGGCGAGCTCGGAGTCCGCGGTGACGCCGTAGACGTCATGCATCGTCCGCAGGGACATGCTCACCGTCTGGCCCCCGAAGACCACGGTGTCCACGACGCCCGCAACGTGGGTCCGGCGAGTTCCCGACGGCCCGCGCAGCGTCACCGGGTCGCCCACCCCGAGCCCTGTCTCGTCGGCCCATCCCCTGCCGATCGTCACCCAGCCCCGCTCCATGCGGGCGAACACCTGCGCCCTGGGGGCTCCCTGGATCTCGGTCTGGTCCACCTGCTCGTACTGGGCCGGGGCGAACCCCAGCAGGAGGCCATCCGAGCCCTTCTTCTGCGGCGACCCCGGCAGGTCGGTGGTGTACAGGAAGCGCTCGCGCGCCACGACCTCAGCCTCGGGGATGCGGGCGAGACGGCCCCCCAGACCCTTGGCGATCGTCTGCTGAGGCCCCTGCCCGGGGGCGAACCCATGCGGCTGCACGGTCAGGTCGCGGGCGAAACTGCGGTCGAACTCGTCGGAGATCGTCCGCAGGAAACTGGAGCCGAGGCTGTTGACCGCCACGACCAGGGCAAGGCCGATCATGAGCGCGGTGGCGGTGGCCGCCGTGCGCCCGGGATCGGAGCGGGCCGCGTCGGCGGCAAGGCGGCCCTCGACCGGGAACACGAAGCGAAACGGCCACGAAAGGACCCTGACAGCCGGACGGATGACGAAGGGCGCCACCATCGCGATGCCGAAGAAGATCGCCAGCGTCCCGACCATCCCGGCGGCCGCCACGGTCGTCGTGGTCTCGTCGGCGGCCCCGAGCCAGAAGGCTCCCCCGAGGCCGAGAGGGATGAGGACGGCGCCGGCAACGGCGCGGCGCACGCTCGGTCTCGCCCTGAGCCCCTCAGTGCCGAGCACGGCCCTGATCGGCGACGTGCGGCCGGCGCGGCGCGCAGGGTAGAGGGCGCCGAGGACGGCGGTGATGAGCCCCGTCGCCAGCGCGGCCACCGGGGCGAAGGCCGAGAACGAGAGCTTCCCGACGGGGAAGTCGAGCGCTTGCATCAGCTCGATCAGGCCGAGCGCAAGCGCGACGCCGAGGCCGAGACCGATCGCGGCGCCGAGGACACCCAGTAGGGCGGCCTCGCCGAGCACCGAACCGGTGATCCTCCAGCGCCCGGCTCCGAGGGTGCGCAGCATGCCGATCTCCCGCGTGCGCTGGAAGACGGTCATGTTGAAGGAGTTGAAGATCAGAAAGCCGCCGACGAACAGGGCCATAGCGGCGAAGAAGTAGAGGATCGCGTTGAAGCCCTGGAGCTGCGACTCCACGTCCGCGCTCTTTTCGTCCGGTGTATCGACCTGGACCCCTTCTGGCAGGCGGCGACGCAGGTCCGCCTGTACACGGGCGATGGTCTCTTCGCCGCCCGCGACGACCACGTCCACCTCGTCCCACACCGACGGCCGGTCCATCACCCGCCGAGCCGGGGCCAGCGGCATCCTGGCGAACCCCTGGCCGCCGAAGTCGAGCCCGTTCGAGAACTGGAACAGCCCTACGACGCGCAGCCGCTTGACGCCGGCGGGAGTGGCCAGCCGGACCCGGTCACCGAGTTCGATGCCGTTCGCCTCGGCCCAGCTCTCCTGCAGATCGACCTCGAGCCCATGGCTCGGCTTGCGCCCGGCGACCGTCCGCGCGTCCGACAGCCCGGCGGCCCGGGTGCTCTGCCCGGCGGCATTCAGCTGCTTCGAGGCGTCGGTCGACGCCTCCCCCGAGCGATCCACCAGGGTGAAGACGCTGAAGACCACGCCCTCCGCCTCGTCGACCTCGGGCGTGCGCCTGACCTCGCGGAGCGTCGAGTGGCGCACGCCGTCGCCGCCCACCCCGGAGACGACCAGGTCGGTCCGCCCGTAGACCGAGTCGAACAGGTCGTTGAAGGTGCGGTGGATGGTGACGGTGAGCAGCAGGACGCCGAGGATCATCGCCACGCCGAGCACGATCCCGGCGGTGGTCAGCAGCGCGCGCAGTCGCCTGGCGCGAACCTGTCGAAATGCGAGCGAGCCGAAGGAGCGCATCAAGGCGCGCCCGGATCCAGCTCGGTCAAGGCCGTTGCCACGCGCTCGGTGGAGCCTCCCGCGACCTCCCCGGCGACCCGCCCGTCACGCAGGAAGACGACCCGCGTGGCGGTCGCCGCGACGACCGGATCATGGCTGACGACGACCAGGGTCTGTCCCTCGCTCTCGTTCAGCTCCCGCAACAGGCGCAGCACCTCGCCGCTCGACCTCGTGTCCAGGTTGCCCGTGGGCTCGTCGGCGAGCACGATCTCGGGCTCCGTGAGCAGCGCCCGCGCGATCGATACCCGCTGCTGCTCTCCGCCCGAGAGCTCGGCGGGCAGGTGGTCGGCCCGCTCCGCCAGTCCCACGCGGGCCAGCAGCTGCGCCGTCCGCCGGCGCATCTCCTCGCCGCGCCGCGCAGCGATCAGGGCGGGCAGGAGCACGTTCTCCTCGGCGGTCAGCGAGGGCAGCAGGTTGAAGAACTGGAAGACGAAGCCGATCTTCTCCCGACGCAGCCTGGTCAGCTCGCCGTCGCCCAGTCCGTCGTAGCGCTGCCCTGCGAGCAGGATCTGCCCGGAACTGGGGGTGTCCAGCGCACCCAGCAGGTGCAGGAGCGTGCTCTTGCCCGATCCCGACGGGCCCATGATCGCGGTCATCTCCCCGCGTGCGATTCCCAGGGTGACCCCGTCCAGGGCGCGGACGGCGGTCTCCCCCTCCCCGTAGACCTTGGTCAGGTCGCGTGTCTCGAGCGCCGGCGTGCCATCCATGGACTGGTCCCGGCCGACTCCGCCAACCGACTATTCCGAGCGGCCGAGCTGGTCCTTGAGCCGATCTATCGCCTCGACCGGGGAGGGATCGACTCCCCCGCGAGCAGCGAGATGCAGCGACAGGAGGTCACCGAGCATCACCCCCCAGAGCAGGCGCTCGGTGCGGCTCTGGCCCTCGGTCTCCACGCTGACGACCGCCGCCGCCCCGGGCTCCACGAGCTTCGCGGTCAGCTCGAATCGCTGCCGTACTCGTGGGTGCTGGTCCCGGTCCTCGAGGAAGACGGCGCTGAGGTGACTCGACTCGCTCGCCTCACCCCAGCCGGCGATCTCGTTGTGGTTGGCCTCTGGGAGCTCCGACGCGAAGGCGGGAAGTTTGGCGTTCTCGTTGATCTGGGTCTTCCAGCGAACGGCAACAGGCGCGGTCAGGTCCGCGCCGTGGATCACCGGAATCGATTCCTCGAGCGTCTCGGCGAGCTCGGCGGCGAGCCCGGCGAGCAAGTCGCTGGCCTCTCGCAGGTGAGCGGCCGAGCTGTCGATCTCGGTTCGGATGCCCGGCGCCGCTCCAATCAGAGCGGCGACCTCGGCGGCGACCGTGAACAGGTAACCGACCGCGGCGCGAGGCTGGAGGCCCGCCGGCAGGCCGATCACCGGGACACCGTCACGCCGGGCGGCGGCGGCGAGCTCCCCACCAGTGGTGGCCACGATGCGCCGGGCGCCGAGCGCCTCCGCCGCCTCGTAGCAGGCGATCACCTCCTCCGTGTCCCCGGAGTAGCTCGAGCAGAGCACGGCACGGTCGGGGAGGATGCAGGAGGGCAGCTCATAGCTGCGGGCCGTGTCGAGGGGCCTGCTGAGCCGGCTTCCGAACGCGACGGCGGCCAGGTCGCCGCCGATTCCCGATCCACCCATTCCACAGACCACGAGGCCGCCGACAGCGTCGAACGGCTCGAGCCTGGCGGACTCCACCCGCCACAGTGCGTCGGAGAGCTGCTCGGGGAGAGCGAGGACGTCATCGAGCTGGTTGGCGTGATCGGTCGCCCGCACCTCGGGCAGTGCGTCGCTCACGATGCCACCTCGCCCGGGCCCAGGCGCACCCCGTCACCGATCTGCGCGCCGGCCTCGATTCGCGCCCCCTCGCCGACCACGGCGCCTGCTTCCACCCGCGCGCCCTCCCCCACCTCGACGCCGGGCGCCAGGATCGCCTCGTCGACGATTGCCCCCGGGGCGATCCTGCAGTCGCTGAACACCACCGAGCCGGACACCGTCGCCCGCTCGCCGATCTCTGAGCCCCGGCCGATCACGGCGCGGGCCCCGACCGCCGCGCCCGCCCCCACGGCAACGTCGGCGTCCAGCATTGCGGGCGGGCTCAGGCGGGCGCGTGGGTCGACCCGCACGCCGTCCTCGATCAGGAGCCCGTCGTCGCCGAGGCGCGCCCCAAGGGCCGTCTGCACCCTGTCCTCGAGGATGTCCCAGGTTGCCTGCAGGTAGCGGTCGGGGGTTCCGATGTCCATCCAATAGCCCTCCAGCCGGTGACCGTACAACCCCTGGCCCACCAGGCGCGGGAAGACCTCGTGCTCGATCGAGACCATCTGGCCCGGCGGGATCAACTCGATCAGGCTGCGCTCCAACACGTAGGCGCCCGCGCTGACCTCGTCTGTGTCGATCTCGCCGCTGTCCGGCTTCTCGATGAACGCGAGGACCTCGCCGTCGACGCTGGCCGGACTGCCACCCGGCGCCTGCGGCCCGCCCTCGCGACGAACGAGACCGTAGGCGCCGGGGTCCGCGACGGGGGACAGCGCCAGGGTGGCCACCGCCCCACGCTCGGAGTGTCCCCGGATCAACGCCCCGAGATCGAGGTCGCTGAGCAAATCACCGTTGAGCACCAGGAAGCGCTCGCCGAGCAGCCCCTGGTCGGCGGCCAGGCGAATGGGCCCAGCCGTGCCCAATGGCTCGTCTTCCTCGACGTAGCGGACGCGAGGCCCCTTCCCCTGGTCTTCGCCGAGGGCCTCGCGAAGGGGGTCGGCGCCGAAGCCGCACGCGAGGACCACCTCGGAGACCCCATGCAGGGCGAGCCAATCGACGATGTAGCGGATGAACGGGCGGTCCACCAGGGGCAGAGCCGACTTCGGGTGCCTGAGTGTCAGCGGGCGCAGGCGCGTGCCCTCTCCGCCGACCAGGACGAGGGCCTGCATCAGCGCTGCGGGGATCTGGCCCGAGCGTCGCCTTCCTGGACCTCGCTCGCAGATTGGGGCGCCCCGCCCCCTCCCCCTCCGTTCGGGCGCCCGATTCCCTCGTAGGTGAAGCCCGCGGCTCGAAGCGCCTGTGGATCGAGGAAGTTGCGCCCATCGATCAGCAGCGGGTTCGCCATCCGATCGGCGAGCGAGGCCCAATCCAGGTTGGCGAACTCGGGCCACTCGGTGACCAGGATCGCGGCGTCGGCGCCGTCGACCGCCTGCTCTGCCGAGTCGCAGAGCTCGACGCTCGGAAGGAGCTCGTGCGCCGGGCGCTCGGCCACGGGGTCGTACCCGCTCACCCGCGCACCCTCGCCCTCGAGGCGCGACGCGAGCACCAGGCTGGTCGCCTCCCGCATGTCGTCGGTGTCCGGCTTGAACGCCAGCCCCAGGAGCGCGACCTTCTTGCCGACCAGGGAGCCCAGGTGCTTCTCCAGCTTCTTCATCACGCGGCGCTTCTGCAGCTCGTTGACCTCGATCACCGCGGTGAGGAGCTGGAAGTGGTAGCCGGTGTTGCCGGCGAGCTGCTTGAGCGCGCTGACGTCCTTGGGGAAGCACGACCCGCCGTAGCCGATTCCTGCCCGCAGGAACGCCGAGCCGATGCGCTGGTCCAGGCCCATGCCCCGGGCGACCTCGCTGACGTCGGCGCCGACCTCCTCGCAGACGTTCGCGATCTCATTGACGAACGAGATCTTCGTGGCGAGGAAGGCGTTCGAGGCCAGCTTGATCATCTCGGCCGAGGCGACGTCGGTGCGCACCAGCTCCCCCCCGAGCGGCCGGTAGGCCTCCTCGACCTCGTCGGCCGCCCACTCGTCGCCCACGTCGACGCCGATCACGACCCGGTCCGGGACCATGAAGTCATCGACCGCGGAGCCCTCCTTGAGGAACTCGGGGCAGGAGACGTAGGTCAGCTTCGGAGCCTCGCGACGGATGGCCCTTCCGGTGCCGGCGGGCACCGTGCTCTTCATCACGAGGGCGTGATCCCCGTCGTCGCGCAGCTGGGACAGGACCGCCTGGACCCGGGACAGATCGGCGTCGCCCGAATAAGTGGGAGGCGTGTCCACGCAGCAGAACAGAAGCCGGGCGCCCTCCAGAGCCTCCGACATCTCGGTCGTGAACCGAAGGCGCTCCCGGTTGCGTTCGAGGAGCTCCTCGATGCCGGGCTCGTGGATCGGGACCTCACGCTTGCGGAGGGCGTCGATCTTCCCCTCATCGATGTCCATCGCGATCACGGGATGACCGACCTCTGCGAAGCAGGCAGCCGTCACCAGGCCCACCCAGCCAACTCCGATCACGCCGATGGATTGCCGTTCGCTCATTCCAACTTCGCCAATGATCGCGGCTAGACGGCCGAGACGCGGTTAGCCCGTGTACTCGCGCGCCGATTCGGCGATGCCGAACATCTGGCCGGGGGTGAGCACGGTGAGCAGCGTGTTGTCAATCCAGTAGGAGCCGTGGTCGGTCTTCCAGCCCACGAACCGCAGCCGGCCCCCGTCCCAAGACAGCAGGTACTCCCGCCCGTCGATCGTCCGTGTCTCACTCGGGTTGTCCAGAATCGGCGGGCTCTTCCAGTCCGTGCCCGAGAGGCCGTAATAGGCGGTGTAGCCCTCCGTGGCCAGGGACGCAACGAACTTGTAGCCGTAGTACTTGTCGTCCCCCGGACCGTCGATCGGGAAGGCCCGCGAATCGTCGCTCAGGGTAGAGCCCGGCGCCAGCTTGGTGGGGTAGTAGATCGGGAAGTTGAGCATCGGCTTGCCGTTCTTCTTCTGCGTGCCCGCCAGCTCGGCCGCAACCTGCTCGCCGGACACCCCGGTAGCGGACGAATCGACGAGCGGCGGAGGGGCGGGCTGCTTGTCGCGCGACTTCTGATGCCGTTTGGCGTTCGAGCCGCCCTGTGTGGGCGCCGGCTCCGGGGGCGGCGGGGACTCGCCCTCGAACCGCGTCACCGCCTCCCGGATCGCGGACTCAGAGGCGGTGACGTAGGAAGCTGTCGGCCCGCCGAGGTTCGCGGGGAAGTGGATCTGGATCACCGGGGCGTCGCGCGCGCCGATGAACAGCTTCCCGAGGCTGACCAGGTCGGTCTCGTTCTCGATGTCCGAAGTCACGTACTTCTTGAGGATTTCGATCAGCTCACTGCGGTCTGAGAGGATCTTCGAAGCCGGCAGCTCCTGGCGTGCCTCGCGCAGGAACTCCTGCTGGCGCGCGGCCCGGACCAGGTCGTTGTCCTCGTGGCGATAGCGGACGTACTGGAGCGCGTTGTAGCCGCACATTCGCTGGTAGCCAGCCTTGACGTCGATTTCCGCGTACTGCTCGGTGGCTGCCAGACCGACGTTGGAGTGGTAGTAGTGATGGTCGACGTCCACGTAGACGCAGTCGATCGAGTTGACGGCGTCGGCGAAGCCGTTGAAGTCGACGTTGACGACGTGGTTGATGTTGTCCAGGCCGGTCAGCTGCTTGACCACCTTCAGGGCGAGCTTCGGGCCCCCGTAGGAGTAGGCGGCGTTGAACCTGTCGATCCCGTGGCCGGGAATGTTCACCTTCAGGTCGCGCGGGATCGACAGAACCGTGATCTGCTCGGCCGCCACTCGGAGCAGGATCGTCGTGTCCGAACGGGCGGACTCGTCCGTGGGCCGCTGGTCCGAGCCGAGGATCAGGATCGTCTGTGGGTTGCCGGGGTCGGCAACCTCGAGCTGGCTGTGGACCGACGGCAGGCCGCCCAGGCCTCGCGCTATGCCCTTCAGGTAGACGAGCAGGCTGACCGCCGTCGCCGTCGTAATCGCGACGATGATCACCAGCGAGCCCGCGAGGAAGCGCGGCCAAAGACCACGACGGGGTGCCCCCTCCGGCTGGAGCTCGGCTACGGGCGGCGGAGGGGTTTCGCCGGGCGGCTCCGGTTCGGCCGCGGCGGCCGGCTCCGCGTCAGGAGCGGCTTCGGCGGCCCCAGGAGGTTCGGCCGGAAGCGGCGGCGCGGTGCCTGTGGAGGTCCCGGCACCACGGTTGGCGGCATGCTGGGCCGTCCGGGCCCGAATCCCGGCCAGCGCCGCCTCGCGAGCAGCCTCGCGGTCGGCCAGGGCCGGGGTGTCAGCCTCCACGGTGTCCTGGCTCGATCCCGGGCCCGGTTTCTCGTCGGACTGGGGCTCCTCGGCCACCTCGTCGGACTGGGGCTCCTCGGCCACCTCCTCGCCCTCGAGCTCGTCGGCGTCCGACTTTTGCTCGAGCTCCTGCTCGTCGACCCTCGGCGCCGGGCCGTCGACCCCCCCTTCGTCGCTCGGGGGCGGCCCCGCGGGGGAGCTGCGCTCTCGGCCCGCCCAGGTCGCCGGCGGCGGCGCCTCCGGCCTCTCGTCACGAGGGTCGCTCAACGGCCGCCAGCCTCGGAGGGATCGCGAGGCTCGCCGGCGAGCGCGTGTGGAAGCCCGGTGACGAAGTCGACGATGGCCTTGCGGTAGCTGGCAAGGGAGGGGACCGATACCCACTCGTCAGGCCCATGGTGGCCGCCGCCGTGCGGCCCGAACTCAACGGCTGGGATTCCCACGCGAAGGAACGAGACCGCATCGGAGGCCCCGTCGCGGCCCACGACCCCCCAAGCCTGGCCGTCCGTATGCGGGGCGGCAGAGGAGCGGAGGGCCGTCACGTATGGCGAGTCGGGGTCGACAACGACCGGCGGGCGCGAGAAGGTCGAGATCACTCGGGCGCGCGGCAGCCCGGCGACCTCCGCGAGGATCTCGTCCGGGTCCTGCTCTGGCAGGTAGCGCACGTCCACGTCTATGAAGCAGGTGTCGGGGACCTTGTTCAGGGCGTCGCCGCCGAGGATGCGGCCGAGGTTGATCGACGGCCGGTCGAAGAGCTCCGAGCTCCGGCTGGCAAACGGTAGCGACTCGAGCTCACGGAACACCTCGTAGGCACGAAGGATCGCGTTCTCGCCGAGCCACGGAGTCGCCCCGTGAGCCGCGTGTCCGAGCACCTCGATCCGCATGGCGAGCACTCCCTTCGCCGCGATCCCGACCTGCATGTCGGTGGGCTCCCCGGTGATGGCGAAATCGCCGAGGAAGCCCGCCTCGACCAGCCGGTCGCCCCCCCGGTCCGTCTCCTCCTCGGCCTCCTCGTCGGGAACGATCCCCAGTCGCACCCGCACCTGGTCCTGCTTGCGCAGGTCAGCGAGCGCCAGCAGCAGGCAGGCGAGCGCGCCCTTCATGTCGTAGGCGCCGCGCCCGTACAGTCGCTCTCCCTCCAGGCGGGGGGTGAACTGCTCCGGCCGCCCCGGGACCACATCCAGATGCCCATGGAGCAACACGGTCTGTGAGGCGTCCGCCGGCCCCACCTCCGCCATGGTCACGGGCAGGTCGCGAACCCCGATCTGGCGCGCCACGATGTCGCGCGACTCCAACCAGCCCTTGACGAATCCCGCGCACAGCCTGATGCCGTCCGGCTGGGAGGTGTCGTACGCGATCAGCTCTTCCGTCAGCGTCCGCTCCATCATCGAGGCAGTATGCAGTCCGCGTCACGCGGTGCGCCCCACCGCGGACTGCTTCCCGCCCGCCGGCCTCTTTCCTACCCGGCTTCTGCTATCTCCAGGAAGGCCTGGAACCGGGCCACCTCGCGCTGGGCGCCGTCGTGCGTGGCAGACCCCTCCTCGGCTTCGTCGGCGCGCCGCTGCGCATCGTCGAGGCGCTCGCGCAGCTCGCGGGCATCGAGCTGGTCGGGCGCAATCGCCTCGGCGATCAGCACTCGCGCCCGGTTGGCGAACACCTCCAGCCAGCCCTCGCCCTGGGCGTATCGCTCGATCTCCGAATCGGAGACGTGGAGCCGCAGCTCCGCCGGCACCAGGCGAGCGACCATCGGGATGTGGCGGGCGAGAATTCCCACCTCCCCCACGGCCGTGCGGGTCGAGAGCTGCACGAGCTCGCCGCTGAAGACCTCGCGCTCGGGGGTCAGGACCTGCGCCTCGAGCTTGTCGTGGCCGTCAGCCACTACGCCGGGGCCTCCTCCTTCTCACGCTCCTCCTCCTCGGCCCGCGCCTCGGCTGCAACCCGCTCGACCCCCTCGTCTCGCTCCGCCTTCTCCTCGGTGCCGCTGACCTGCTCGATCGGGCCCTTCATATAGAAGGCGCTTTCCGGCAGGTCGTCGTACTTGCCGTCGAGGATCTCGCGGAAGCTGCGCACGGTGTCGGCGATGGGCACGTACTCGCCGTCGCGGCCGGTGAACTGCGAGGCAACGAAGAACGGCTGCGAGAGGAAGCGCTCGATCTTGCGCGCCCGATTGACCGCCACCTTGTCCTCGTCGGAGAGCTCGTCGATGCCCAGGATGGCGATGATGTCCTGCAGCTCCTTGTAGCGCTGGAGCACCTCCTGCACGTCGGTAGCGGTCGCATAGTGCTCCTCGCCGACGATGTCCGGCTTGAGGATCGTCGAGGTCGAGTCGAGCGGGTCGACCGCCGGATAGATGCCCTTCTCCGAGATTGCGCGTGACAGCGTCGTCGTGGCGTTCAGGTGCGCGAACACAGAGGCCGGAGCCGGATCGGTCAGGTCGTCCGCGGGGACATAGATCGCCTGGATCGAAGTCACCGACCCCTGCTTCGTCGAAGTGATCCGCTCCTGTAGCTCGCCCATCTCGGTTTCCAGGGTGGGCTGGTAACCGACTGCCGACGGCATCCGCCCGAGCAGGGCCGAGACCTCGGAGCCCGCCTGGACGAAGCGGAAGATGTTGTCGATGAACAGCAGCACGTCCTGCCCGCCTTGCTCACGGAAGTACTCGGCCATCGTCAGCCCGGAGAGGGCTACGCGAAGCCTCGCGCCCGGAGGCTCGTTCATCTGCCCGAAGACGAGCATCGTCCGGTCGAGCACGCCGGACTCCTTCATCTCCAGCCAGAGGTCGTTGCCCTCGCGCGAGCGCTCGCCGACGCCGCAGAACGCCGAGCGCCCCTCATGCTCCTCGGCGATGTTGCGGATCAGCTCCTGGATCAGCACCGTCTTGCCGACGCCGGCGCCACCGAACAGGCCGACCTTGCCGCCCTTGGCGTACGGAGCGAGCAGGTCGACGACCTTGATCCCGGTCTCGAGAATCTCCTGGGTCGGGGTCAGGTCCTCGACCTCGGGCGCCGGCCGATGGATCGGCCACCGTGTTTCCGCCTTGACCTCGTCGCCCTGATCGATCACCTCACCCAACAGGTTGAAGATCCGGCCGAGGGTTTCGTCACCCACGGGGACCGTGATCGGCCCGCCGGTATCGACCACCTGCTGGCCACGGCGCAGGCCGTCTGTGGCGTCCATGGCCACGGCGCGTACGCGGTCGTCGCCGAGATGCTGCTGGACCTCGCAGACCAACACCGTCGAGTCCTTGTCGTCACCGCGCGAGAGATCGATGGTGAGCGCGGAGTAGATCTCGGGCAGCTCGTCGGGGAAGAGCGCGTCGACCACCACCCCGGTCACCTGTTCGATCGTGCCGACGTTTTGCTCAGTCGAACGTTTCCCGTTGTTCTCGGCCACTGATTTCTCCTTTAACCGAGCGCTTCCGCGCCGGAGACGACTTCAAGGATCTCCTGCGTGATCTCCGCCTGACGGACCCGGTTCATCTCCAGGGTCAGGTCGGCGATCATGTCCTGCGCGTTCTCCGCCGCGCTGCGCATCGCGGTCATCCGCGCCCCGTGCTCTGACGCCGCCGACTCCAGCAGCGCCCGGAAGACCGAGAGGTCGACGTACTCCTCGAACAGCTTCGGGAGCAGCTCCTCGGGCTCGGGCTCGTAGTCCCAGTATGCGCGCTCGTGCGCTTCGGCAAGCTCCGGGTCGGCCGGCTCCTCGGGCTCGGGCAGGCCCTCGCCGAAGACCTCCGCCTGTTGCAGCGGCAGCAGGGTCTGGCGGCGCACGTATTGGGTCAGCGGCGAGACGTAGCGGTTGTAGACCAGCTCGACGCGGTCCAGCTCCTCGTCCGCGTAGGCGGTGGTCAGGTCGCGGGAGATCTCCCGCGCGTTGGAGAACGATGGCCGGTCGGTGAAGCCAACGTAGGAGTTGACGACGTTCTCGCCGCGGAAGCTCATCGTCGAGTTGCCGCGCCGGCCGACGACCGCAAAGCTCACCTCGGAGCCCCGACCTTCGAACTCGCGACGCAGCCGCACCCCCTCGCGCACGATGTTGGTGTTGAACGAGCCCGCGAGGCCGCGGTCCCCGGTGATCAGCGCGACCCCAACCGCCCGCGTCTGCTCTCGCTCCTGGAGCAGCTTCACGTGCCCGATCTCGCCGCTCGACGCCTCCGCGACCTGGCGCGTCATCTTGCGGATCGCCTGCGCGTACGGGCGCATCGCCGCGATCCGCTGCTCGGCGCGGCGCAGACGCGCGGCGGCCACCATCTCCATCGCCCGCGTGATCTTGTGGATGTTCTTGACGGACGAGATCCGGTTCTTGACTTCCTTCTGGGTGGCTATCGGTGCCTCCTTCCGCGACAGTGCGACTCAGCGGGCGAAAACCGAGCCAGGCGAGGACGCAGCGAGCGTGGCGCACTTGAAGAGTGCGCGAGCGAGCGAGGACGCCGGCTGGCGACGGTTTGCAGCCCGCTAAGACGGGCTGTCGTGGGAGGAGTCACCGATTTCATGCGCGAACCTCCTCTGCCTCCCGCTCGACCGGCTCGTCGGCGTCCCCGCCGCTCCCCTCGGAGGTCCGCCCCGGCCTCGCGTGCTCCTCCTCAGAGCGGACCCGATCGGACTCGCCCTCCTCGAGCGGCTGTCCCTCGGCGTCGAAGTCGGGGCCGAAGTCGTCGATCGCCTCGGCGATCGCGTCGTCCAGGGCCTGCTCATCCGAGTCCGAGAGCTCCCCGGAGTCGCTGATGCTCTGCATCAAATCGTTGTTCTCCGATTTCAGGCGGCCGAGGAGGTTGTCCAGAAACGCCGGCACCCGCTCCGTCTTGATCCGGTCGAGGTAGCCGGCGGTGCCGGCGTGGATAGAGGCCACCTGGTCGGCGACCGAGAGCGGGCTGCGCTCGTTCTGGTTCAACATCTCGACCAACCGCTCGCCACGCGCAAGCTGCTTCTGCGTTTCGGGATCCAGCTCAGAGCCGAACTGCGCGAACGCCTCGAGGTCACGGTACTGGGAGAGGTCGAGGCGCAGCTTGCCGGCGACCTTTTTCATCGCCTTCGTCTGCGCGTTGCCTCCCACCCGCGAAACCGAGATTCCGACGTTGATCGCCGGTCGCACCCCCGAGTAGAAAAGGTCCGACTCGAGGAAGATCTGGCCGTCGGTGATCGAGATCACGTTGGTGGGGATGTAGGCGGAGACGTCGTTCGCCTGCGTCTCGATGATCGGCAGCGCGGTCAGCGAGCCGCCTCCGAGCTCGTCGTTGAGGCGCACTGCGCGCTCCAACAGCCGGGAGTGCAGGTAGAAGACATCGCCCGGATACGCCTCGCGCCCCGGCGGGCGCCGCAGTAGCAGCGACATCTGCCGGTAGGCAAACGCGTGCTTGGTGAGGTCGTCGTAGATGCAGAGCGCGTCGCGGCCGTTGTAGAGGAAATGCTCGCCCATCGCGCAGCCCGCGTAGGGGGCCATGTATTTGATTGGCGCCGCCTCGTCCGCGGGCGCCGCGACGACGATCGTGTTGTCCAGCGCCCCGTGCTCGTCGAGCAGCTCGACGACCTGGACCACAGTTGACATCCGCTGGCCGATCGCGACGTAGATGCAGACCAGGTCCTTGTCGCGGTTGTTGATGATCGTGTCGAGCGCGATCGCAGTCTTGCCGGTCTGACGGTCGCCGATGATCAGCTCGCGCTGCCCGCGGCCGATCGGGATCATGCCGTCGATCGCCTTCAGCCCCGTCTGAACGGGCGTGTTCACGGGCTGGCGCTGGACGACACCCGGTGCCTTGAACTCCGCGGGCCGGGTCTCCTCCGTGTGGATCTCGCCCTTGTCGTCGAGCGGGCGTCCGAGCGGATCGACGAGGCGACCGAGCAGCTGGTCGCCCACCGGAATCTCGAGCAGGCGACCGGTGCGTTTGACCGTGTCGCCCTCAACCACCTTGTCCCACTCACCGAACAAGACCACCCCCACGTTGTCCTGTTCGAGGTTGAGGGCGAGCCCGGTGACGTCGTGCGGCAGCTCGAGCATCTCCAGCGACATGCAGTTGTCGAGCCCATGGACGCGCGTTATGCCGTCGGCCACCGAGAGCACCGTCCCGACCTCGGAGAGGTCGGCGGCGTCGGTCTCCAGTCCCTCAATCCGCTCGCGCAGGATCTTGGCGATCTCGTCGGGCTTGATTTCCACGGTTGGCTAGCTCCTTCTCGAAATCTGTCGCTAAGCCGCCTGAGCGACTTCCTTTCTCAGTCTTTCCAGCTTGCTGCGGAGGCTGGCGTCGAGCACCATGTTGCCGACCCGCAGCCGGAGGCCGCCGAGGATCCCTTCGTCGACCTCAGTGCGAAGGTCGACGGTGCGTTTCGTCTGACGCTCGATCTCGGCGCCCACGCTCTCAACCACCTTCGGGTCCAGCTCGATGGCGCTCGTCAGCGTCACCTCGAGGCGTCTGTTCGCTTCCGCCCACAGTTCGTCGAACCGAGCCCGGATGCGGAAGATCGCCGGCATCCGGTGCTTCTCGGCGAGCAGCTCGAGGAAGTTTGTCAGTTCCGGCTCGGCGCCTGAGACCGCGCGCGAGATTCCCTCCCGCTTCTCGGCCGAGGAGAAATAGGGGCTGAAGAGGAAGACCTGAAGGTCGCGATTCTCCGCAACGGCGTGGGCGAACTGGTCAAGCTGCTCGTGAATCGCATCGAGCTTGTCGTTGTCACGTGCGGCCTCGAACAGGGCCTCGGCGTAGACCCGGGCAATCTCCTCCACTAGCTCTCCGAACCCCCGTTGCCGGCCAGGGCCGAGAAGTCGACTTCGGCGAGCGCCTCGTCGATCAGGCGCTTGTGGTCCTCGGAGTCGAGCGTCTTGCGGGTCACCTTCTCCGTGGCGAGCACGGTGAGGTCGGCCACCTCCTTGCGGATCCGCTCCAGCGAGCGGCGTGTCTCGATCTCGATGTCGCGGCGGGCCGCGGCCACCAGCTCCTCGCGCTTCTCCTTGCCCTCGGAAACCGCCTCGGCCGTCCCGGCCTCGGCAGCCTTGCGGGCGCGCGCCACGATGTCCTCCGCCTGCTCGCGGGCCTCCTTGAGGCGCTCGCGGTACTCGCTCAGCAGCTCGTCGGCCTCGCGACGCTGGGCCTCGGCCGCTTCGATGCTGTCCCGGATCGCGTTCGCCCGCCGCTCGAGCGCCTCGCCGATCCTCGGCAGGGCGACCCTGCTCAACACCCACATCGTGAACCCGAACAGGGCCAGGGTCCAGATCATCAGCCCAAGGGCCGGGGAGACAAGGAAGCTTCCCCCCTCGTCTGCGACGAGCAGAACCGCGCCTATGTCGCCGAGCCCGTCCAAGGCTTAGAGGAAGAAGGCGATCAGGCCGAAGATGAACGTGTAGAAGGCGACCGCCTCGGTGAGCGCGAACCCCAGCCAGCGGATCGCCTGAAGCTCGTCCTTCATCTCTGGCTGGCGGGCCACCGACTCGATCTCCTTCCCGAAGATGATGCCGATCCCGATGCCCGCCCCGATCGACCCGAGGCCGGCGCCCACCCCCAGTGCGATCGCCTTGCCGGCGTCCGTGATGCCTGTGTCGGTGATTCCGTCACTGGCCTGGGCAATCGGTAGCAACAGATCCATGAAGAGCTCCTTTTCAGTGGCTTTCGGCGGTCGCCCCGCCGAGGTAGATCGCGGTAAGCATCGAGAAGATAAACGCCTGCAGCGTGGCGATCAGGCCAAGCTCCAAGACGAAGAACAGGAAGGCAAGCGGGAAGGTCAGCGCGCCCAGGGCGGCGAGACCAAGCAGCACGGCCAGCCCGCCGCCCATGAACAGGAGCAGCAGGTGTCCGGCGAGGATGTTCGCGAACAGCCGCACCGAGAGCGAGATCAGGCGCACGAAGTGCGAGATCACCTCGATCACGAAGATCAGGCCCTTGCCCACCGGGTTCATGTCCTCCAGGCCCGGCGGCAGCCAGCTCCTGAAGTAGGGGAAGAAGCCCTTGGCGCGGATCCCCTCGACGTTGTAGGAGATCCAAACGACGAGCGTCAGGGCAAGCGGCACCGAGATGTTCGCCGTGGCGGCGTAGATCGAGAAGGTCGGCAGCTCGAGGCCGAAGATGTTCACCGTCTCGGCGGTGTTCGTGGGCAGCGGCAGATAGCCGATCACGTTCGAGAACCAGAGGAAGAAGAACAGCGTCGCCAGGAACGGGAACCACTTGGTCGCGGTGCGCTGGTCGAGGTTCGAGCCCGTGATGTTGTTGCGCGTCAGGTCATAGGCCAGCTCGATCGCCGTCTGGACCTTGTTCGGCTTCTGCTGCATGCGCCGCGAGATCCACACCATCACCGCGATCGTCAGGCCGCACGCCAGCGCCAGGTAGAAGACCGCCCGGTTGATGCTGAAGTCGATCCCGCCCACCTTGATGCTGAGCCACGGCTCGAGCTTGAACTCGTCCTGGGGCTTGAACTCGTCGTTCTTGCCCTCGTTGCCGAAGATCACCACGAGCAGGACGGCCACGGCGATGTAGCCGGCAACGCCCAGCAGGACCTTGGTCCGAGTCCTCATCGGCCGGGCCACCCCCACATCCACCAGCCTGTCGCCTCGCACTCGCGGGCTGCGCCCGCTCTGCTCGACGCCATCATCAAGGACCCAGCAGCCGAGTGGCGAACTGGGTCGCCAGATAGACCGTGAACAGGGCCGCCGAGAGCACGGCGGCCGCAAGCCCCGCCTCACGCTCCGCCAGCCCCACCAGCAGCACGGCGAGCGTGATCAGCCAGACGCGCGTCAGCGTGGCCGCGGCCATGACCCCGAGGGCCGTCCTTCGGTCGCCGCGCTTCTGGGCGCCAATGGCGCGGCGCGAGGCCCAGCTTTGGATCGCCCGCTGGGCGAGCCAGGCCCCGGCAGCGACCGCGTAACCGCCGAGTGGCCAGCCGGCGAGCAGGAAGACCGGCAAGGCGAGCGCCAGCAGCACCAGGTCGGCGTAGCCGAGCGCGAAGACCGTTCGCCGGCTGCCGTCCAGCCGGCTAGATCCTTCTAAAGCGAGCGTAGACAAGGGCAAATCCCACGACGGCCCCCGCGAACAGCCCCACCAGGCCGGCCGGGACTGCGAGACCCACGAGCGAGCCGAGCCCGAACCCGGCTGCGGCACAGGCGACCATCGTCCCCAGGAGCAGGCCTCCAGCCGCGGCGGCATCCGCCCTGCTGGGTGGGCCGTCGTTCATCCGGGCTTTCGAACTCGGGACGAGACACTCGTCGGTCGATTGGTCTCCAAGGAACAGATAGCCGCTCAGCCCCGGCTGAAGCCGGTTCCAGGCGGCGCGGCGAATATATCCGAAACGGCGTGCTCCCCGGACCTCACTGCTGCTCCACCACCTCGAACTCCCCCGTGTCGGGGTCGATCGCCTCGAATTCACCCGTCTCGGGGTTGAGCGCGGCGAAGCTGCCCGTCTCCAGCTCGCGTGCGACGCCCGCGTCAACCTCCTCAGGCGCGGGCGCGGCCGGGCCGCGCAACCCGACCAGCTGGCGGAGGCGGAAGCGACGCAGCTTGAGGATCTCGAGCAGGATCACCAGGTAGACGCTGGCGGCGAGCGCGGCCAGGCTGCAGACCACGATCAGCACCGTCCAGCCGGCGTGGAAATTGCCGTGGTTGTCGCTGTAGGGGACGAACCGAAGCGCGAGCGCCAGCCCCGCCAGGATCGCGACCCAGCCATACAGGTAGGCCAGCGTGCGCCGCTGCGAGAAGCCGATGTTCGCCATCCGGTGGTGGAAGTGCCAGCGGTCGGCCGAATACACCGGGCGCCGGTACTTGAGCCGCTTGGCGACCACGAAGCCGCCGTCGAGGATGGGCACTGCAAGCACGATCAGCGGGAAGAACAGGGCGACGACGGCGTTCGTCTTCAGGGCGCCCAGCACCGCGACCGTGGCGAGCAGGTAGCCGAGCAGGTTTGAGCCCGTGTCCCCCATGAAGCTGGACGCAGGCGGGAACCCGTGCCGCAGGAAGCCCAGCGAGCCGCCGGCGGTGGCCGCGGCCAGCACCCCCGCCCCCGGGCGATCGAGCGACAGAGCGATGATCGCGAAGGTGCCCGCGGAGATCACGCAGACGCCCGCGGCCAGCCCGTCGACACCGTCGATGAAGTTGATCACGTTCATCACCGCCACGAAGCCGACCACGGTGAGGACGTGGCCCACCTTGACGTTGCCGAGCAGGGGGACGTCACGGAACAGCACGTCGTCGAGCTGGACGGCGCCCACGAACGGCAGGGTGAAGTCACTGACCCAAACGCCGCTGAAGACCGGGATCATGGCGGCGCCGACCTGGCCCGCGAGCTTCGCACCGGCCGGCAGGTCGAAGACGTCGTCGAGCACCCCCACAAGGGCGATCACCGCGGCGCCGCCCAGGATCGCTCTCGTCAGGGGCGCCCAGGGCAGGAAGAGGACGCCGGCGACCAGCACTCCGCAGAGGATCGCCAGGCCCCCCAATTTGGGCGTCGGCGCCTCGTGCAGGCTGCGCTCCCGGGGCTTGTCGATCGCGTTCAGCCGGCGCGCGGCCGCCTCGGTCAAAGGGACCAGCAGCCAGGCGATCGAAAGAGCCGTCAAGAAGGCGAACAGCCCGTCGATCGCATCGGGTCTTCCGTCAGCGAGCATCGCGGTCGGTCGGTCGGCGAGGGTAGCCCACGCTTCTAAGGCTCACTCAACCGCACTCAGGACGAGGTCGACCAGGAGGGAGGGGTCGCGGAGCGTGGCCTGACCGTTCCCGACGCGTCGCTTCTCGAGCACGAGGTCCCCGGAATCGGTCAGCGGGCGCAGGCGTCCAGCGCGAATCAGCGCCTCGTCGACGCCACCGAGCCTGCCCGCAAAAGTCGTGTAGACCGGCGTTCCCAGCGCCGCAGCCTCGCGGTTCATCGTCCCTCCGGCCGAGACGACCAGATCGCCGAGCGCCACCAGGCTCTGCGCCTCGACGGCCCCTTCGGCGACGATCAACGACGGAAGATCCAGGCTCTTCAGGTGGCTTCGCTGGGCGTCCGTGCGGGGCAGAACGACCGCGTGGACCCCGGGATCGGCTCCAAGCCGGGCGAGAACCTGCGGGAAGAGCGGATTGGATCTGCGGTGGTACAGCGAGACGTCCGGTGGCGGCCGGACCACGACCACGACCCGCCGGCTGTCGACGCCGAGACCCTCGAGCACGCCCGGATCGGGCTCGAAGTCCGCCAGGTAGTACTCCTCCTTGAGGCCCGGGTATTGGCGAAGCTTCTCCAGCCCGACCCCGTAGCGCCGCAGCCGCTCGGGGGGAACCGAGTCGGGGAAGATCACCCGGGTCGCGAGCCGGCAGGCGATCCGATGCTGCATGACCGCGAACTCGTAGTCGTGCATGTTCACCTCGGGGATGCCCAGCGACCTCGCGGCCATCGCCAGGTCGTACGAGCCGTGCCCAAGGGCAAGCTCGAACCCCCGGCCCTTGCCGAACCGCCGCATCATCGGCGTGCGCTGCATCAACCTGAGCAGCTTCTGGGCCCGGGAGGCGCCGCCGTGACGCCCGATCGGCGTGTGCTCGATGCCCTGGAGCTCCAGCAGCTCCTGCGTCTGCGCGTACTCCCGGGAGGTGACCTGGACATGGTGACCGGCGTCCCGTAAACGGGCGATGATCGGCCTGAGCACGAGGACGTGCGCCGGCGCGCTCATGTCCACCCAGATCCTCATGCGGATCCCGCGGAACGCTAGAGCACAGGTGCGACGCGGTAGCCTGCCGTCGCGTGCGCGTCCACCTACTCGACGGGACGTACGAGCTGTTCCGTCACTTCTTCGCAGTGCCGTCGCACCGCGACGCGGAGGACGCCGAGGTGGGCGCTGTGCGCGGGGTGCTCGGAACCGTGGTGACGATCCTCGAGGACGGCGCCACCCACCTCGGCGTAGCCACGGACCACGTGATCGAGTCGTTCCGCAACGAGCTCTGGCCCGGCTACAAGACGGGTGCCGGCGTCGACCCGGAGCTGTTGGCCCAGTTCCCGTTGCTGGAGGAGGCGATCGAGGCGCTGGGCGTTCGGGTCTGGCCGATGGTGGACCAGGAGGCCGACGACGCCCTGGCCGCGGCGGCCGCGCATGCCGCGGATGATGAGCGGGTGGAACAGGTGCTGATCCTGACGCCCGACAAGGATCTGGCGCAATGCGTGTCCGGAACGCGAGTGGTGCAGCTCGACCGCCGCCACCGCCGGCTGATGGACCAGGAGGGCGTGCGCGGGAAGTTCGGCGTCGGCCCCGCCTCCATCCCCGACTGGCTGGCGCTCGTGGGCGACAGTGCCGACGGCTTCCCGGGCCTGCCCGGTTGGGGCGCCAAGTCGGCCTCTGCCGTCCTGGCCCGCTACGAGCACCTGGAGAAGATCCCCGAGGAGGCGAGCAGCTGGGAGGTGGAGGTACGCGGGCCAGCGAAGCTCGCGACGACACTGGTGGCTCAGCGTGATCTGGCGACGCTCTTCCGCGACCTCGCCACCCTGCGCACCGACGCGCCCGTGGGGGCGGTCGACGATTGGCGGTGGCTGGGGCCCACGCCCGCGTTCCAGCAATGGGCAGAGCGACTCGACGCCGCCGGGCTCGCCGAGCGTGCGCGTCGCCTGGCGGAGCGAAGGAAAGGCTGACGAGCGACGGGGCGCTCAGGCGCCGTCCGGACGGCTGTACGTGTGCCAGTAGAGCACCGGGCCCTTCCCGAAGGCGCCGCGGCGGTTGAGGTCCAGGAGCGCGGCCGCCGCCTTAGCCGTGTAGACCGGCTCCAGCACCACGTCCTCCCGCTCGGCGAAGAGCACGATCGCGCGCTCCGCCGCCGGCGTCGAGTGCCCGTAGCCTGCGCCCAACCAGCCGCGCTCCAGGTCCACGTCCTCGGCCGCGATCTCGCCGTCCCCGACGTTGGCGCCGTGCTTATGTAGCAAGCGCAGAGTCCGGCGAGCGAGCCTGGCGACGGTCCGCTCGTCGACCCGGATCAGGTCGTTGACCAGCACGCAGACGAGGCGCGAGTGCAGGCCGGCGAGCCTCAGGCCGGCGAGCAGCCCGGCCGCTGTACCGCCACTACCCAGCGGGACGACGATGTGCGAGGGCTCCGGGAGGTCGCCCGCCTGGACCTGCTCGGAGAGCTCCATCGCTGCCTCCACGTAGCCGACGCAGCCCAGCGGCACGGATCCGCCGGGGCGGAGGAAGTAGGGGAGCTTCACCGGCGCGCTGGCGCGCCGGAGCATCAACGAAGCGGCCAGCGCGTAGGCGCGCGCCACGCCCGGCGCCCGATGGAGCTCGGCGCCGCTGGCGCGCATCCGCTCGAGCTGGCGGCGGACGTGCTCGGTCTCTGGCTGGGGCACCAGGACGAGCACCGTCCGCATCCCGAGCCGGCGGGCGAACAGTGCAGTCGCCAGCCCGTGATTGGTGCCCAGCGCTCCGCCCGTGAGGATGGTGCGCTTGCCGCGGCGGCGTGCGTCGGCAAGCAGCCACTCGAGCTTGCGCGCCTTGTTGCCGCCCGCGGGGGCATAGGCGCCGTCGTCCTTGATCCACACGGGCGCTCGCCCGCGCTCATCGCCAAGCCGGGTCAGCTCCCGCACCGGGGTCGGCCCCTCCCCCAGCCTCAGCCGTTCCAGGCCGATTTGGAGCGGCATCGTGCGCCCGTCTAGACAGGCGCCGGCGAGAGCTGTGGATAGAGGGGGTAGCGCTCCATCAACGCCCTCGTTCGCTCCAGCAGCTGGTCCTTCTCGCCCTCGAAGTCATCGGAGAGGGCGACGCAGATCACTTTGGCGATCTCGCCCATGTCCTCCTCGACCAGGCCCCGAGTGGTGAGCGCGGGCGTTCCGATCCGCAGGCCGGAGGGGTTCATCGGGGGACGCTCGTCAAACGGGATCGCGTTGCGGTTCACGGTGATCCCCACCTCCTCGAGGCGGCTCTCGGCGGTCTTGCCATCCAGCCCGGTCGGCCCCAGGTCGACGAGCACCAGGTGCACGTCGGTGCCCCCGGTCAGCACCGACACCCCGCCGGCGATCAGTTCCTCCGCGAATGCCTTCGCGTTGGCCACCGTCTGTCGCTGGCGCGCTCGGAAGGGCTCCGACTGGGCGATCCCCAGCGCGACCGCCTTGGCGGCGATCACGTGCATCAGCGGCCCGCCCTGCTGACCCGGGAAAACCGAACGGTCGATGTCCTTGGCGAGCTCCTCGGTGCACAGGATCATGCCGCTGCGCGGGCCGCCGAGCGTCTTGTGGATCGTGGTCGTGACGACATCGGCGTGGGGCACGGGGCTCGAATGCTCCCCCGCTGCCACCAGGCCCGCGAAATGGGCCATGTCGACCATCAGCCGGGCACCCACCGCGTTGGCGATCTCCCGGAAGGCGGCGAAGTCGAGCTGGCGCGGATAGGCGGACCAGCCGGCGACGATCACCTTGGGCCGATGCTCGTTCGCGAGGCGTTCCACCTCCTCCATGTCACATCGAAAGTCCTCGCGCCGAACGTGGTAAGCGACGACCTCGTACAGCTTGCCCGAGACGTTCAGCCTCATCCCGTGCGTCAGATGGCCGCCGTGGTCGAGCGCCATCCCCAGGATCGTGTCCCCAGGCTCGAGCATCGCCATGTAGGCGGCGTTGTTGGCCTGCGCCCCTGCGTGCGGCTGGACATTTGTGTGCTCGGCTCCGAAGAGCTCCGTCGCGCGGTCGATGGCCAGCTGCTCGGCCACGTCCACCTCCTCACAGCCTCCGTAGTACCGGCGGCCGGGGTAGCCCTCGGCGTACTTGTTGGTGAGCACGGAGCCGGTCGCCTCGAGAACCGCCTGAGGGACGAAGTTCTCGGAGGCGATCATTTCCAGGGTGTTCTGCTGGCGATGCAGCTCCCGGCGCAGCACCTCGGCGATCGCCGGGTCGACGTCGGCGAGCGAAGCGGTCTGGAAATCGTCGGGAAGAGCCAACGTGCGGCGACCATAGCAGCGGTGCTGGCGGGCGCGGCTAGGCTTGCGGGCATGGCGAGCCGGAACGTGGAGATCATCCGTGGAGGCTTCGAGGCGCTCAACGAGGGCGGCGCCGAGGCCCTCGTGCCGCTGATCCACCCCGAGTTCGAGATGACGACGCCCCCCAACCTCGCCGCCGAGCCCGACACCTACCGCGGCGCGGATGGCGTTCGCCGCTATTTCGACTCCTTTTACGACGCAATGGAGGAGATCCGCTTCGAGCCGGGCGAGTTCCGGGACGTGGGCGGGCGCGTGATCGCCCAGTCCACCCTGAGCGCTCGAGGACGAGCGACCGGAATCGAGGTCCAGCAGGAGGTCGTGCTGGTCTGGTCGCTGCGCGATGACAAGGTGATCCGGGTCGAGGTTTTCGCGACCCTCGACGAGGCGGTGGCGGCGGTGGAGGCTGCCGGATCCGCCTAGCCCGGCGGCTCGCCCAGACGAGCGCCGATCTGGGCACGGCTCACCGCCCCCTCCCGGAGGACGCGCCAGGACCCGTCCGACTCGAGCGCCGTCAGGTCGACCACGGTCGAAGGCTCGCCGCCAAGCTCGCCGCCGTCGATTGCCAGGTCGGCACCGTCGAGAATCCGCGAATCGACCTGGTCGAAGCGGCTCGGCGCCTGCTCGCCGCTCCGGTTGGCGCTCGTCTGGAGGAGCGGGGAGGCGGCGCCGGCGAGCGAGCCCTCGATCAACCGGATCCCGAGCCGGTCGGGATGCTCGGGTCCGGCCAACGGGTAGAGGCTCTGGGGGTTGTGGACGACGAGGGTCACCGCGCCGGGAAGCAGCGTCCCCAGCGCCTCGCGGGTGCGCGGCCCGAGGGTCGAGAGAAGCTCACGCATCGCCAGGGGCGCGAAGAACATCACGGCCGAGGGCTTGGCTTCGTCGCGGCCCTTCAGGGAGTTGATCCGGGCGATCGCTTCTCCGCTCGACGGGTCGCAGCCCAGGCCGTACAGGGTGTCCGCCGGGAAGACGGCGACGCCGCCCCCCCTGACGCAATCCTCCAGCGCTTCGCGGGCAGGGCCGGCCCCGCCGTCGGCGATCGAAACCGTCCTGGTCACTGACCAGCGACGATTACCCGGGGGATCCCGGCGAGGTCCTGGCGCCCTTCGACCTGTCCGAACCCGAGGTCCAGCAAGAGCTCCGCGACCCGCCCCGCCTGGCCCGCGCCAACCTCCAGGGCCAGCGACGCGCCCGGATTCAGCGCCGCGGCGGTCGCCGGAACGATGGAGGCGATGGCCTCCACGCCGTCCGCGCCTCCGACGAGCGCCTGGCGTGGCTCGTACCGGGTGATCTCCGGCTCCAGGCCGGGCCATTCGTCCTCACGAACGTAGGGGAGGTTCGCAAGCACGAGGTCGAAGCGCGGGCCCTCCGGCACCGTCCCTCGCTCGAACCGGACTCGGCCATTGATCCCGAGCCGCTCTGCGTTCTCCCGAGCCAAGCTGAGCGCATCGATGGAGGTGTCAGTCCCGGTGACCTCGCAGTCCGGAAGCTCGTCCGCGATCGCGAGCGCGACGGCGCCCGATCCGGTGCCGACGTCGAGCACCGAGCGGGGGGCGAGCTCCAGTGCGACCTCGACCAGCAGCTCCGTCTCCGGGCGCGGGATCAGGGCCCGGCCGTCCACCGCGAGCTCCAGCCCCCGAAAGCCCTTGCGGCCGAGGATGTAGGCGACGGGCTCGCGGCGGGACCGGCGGCGCACCATCTCGCCGAAGCGGCGGGCGGCGCCGCGCTCAACTCCCGCCTCGGGCTCCGCGGCCAGTCGCGCCCGATCCCAACCCGTGGCCTCTGCCAGCAGCAGCTCGGCATCCAGTCGTGCGTCCGTGACTCCCGCCGCGGTCAGCGCGCCGCTCGCGGCGGCCAGGGCCTCGCGGGCCGTTCCGGAAATCGTCTCGGTCGGCATCAGGACGCGGCCTCGGCCGCCTGTACCTCGAGCCGCCGGCGCTTCTCCTCGCCGGCGAGAGCGTCGGTGAACTCCCGGAGGTCGCCCCCCAGCACCTGGTCGAGGTTGTGGGCAGTGAGCTTGATGCGGTGGTCGGTGACACGGCCCTGGGGGAAGTTGTACGTCCTGACCTTCTCCGACCGCTCCCCCGAGCCCACCTGGGACCGGCGCTCGGATGCGATCTCGGCCTGCTGCTCGGCCAGCTTCTGTTCGTAGAGGCGGGCACGCAGCACTCGCATCGCCTTCTCCCGGTTCTGGAGCTGGGACTTCTCGTCCTGCATCGCGACCACGATTCCGGTGGGCCTGTGGGTCAGCCGGACGGCTGAGTCGGTCTTGTTGACGTGCTGGCCTCCGGGACCGGAGGACCGGTAGACGTCCACCTGGAGATCGTTCGGGTCGATCTCGACCTCGACCTCCTCCGCCTCGGGCAGGACGGCCACGGTGGCGGTCGAGGTGTGGATCCTGCCCTGCGACTCGGTCTTCGGGACCCGCTGCACGCGGTGGGTTCCGGCCTCGTACTTGAAGACCGAATACGCGCCGTCGCCCTTGACGGCGAAGGTGACCTCCTTGAAACCGCCGATTTCGGCCGGCGACTGCGAGAGCACCTCGGTCGCGAAGCCACGCTCCTCCGCGTAGCGGGTCAGCATCTGGAACAGGTCGCCCGCGAACAGCGCGGCTTCGTCGCCGCCCGTGCCGGCCCTGACCTCGACCAGGACGTTCTTCGAGTCGTTCGGGTCCTTCTCCACGGTCGCCAGGCGAATCTGCTCGCCGAGCTCAGCGAGCCGGGCCGGCCCTTCAGCCACGAGCTCGCGAAGCTCAGGGTCGTCCCCGTCGTCGGCCAAGAGCTCCCTGGCGCCCTCCAGATCGTCGCGGAGCACCGCGTATTCACGCGCCAGGGCGTGAGCGGGCTCCAGCTCCCGGTACTCGCGTCCGACCTCGGCATACCCCTCCCGATCGGCGATCACCGCAGGGTCCGACATCTGCCGCTCCAGCTCCGCGAAGCGGGCTTCGATCTGCTCCACGAGGGATTCGATCATCTCCCGCTAAGTGTGACGCGAGCGACCCAGGAAGGGGGTCGTAGGATTTCACCCTAGGGTGGGTGGACAAGCCACCGGCTGATTGCGATCATCGGCCCATGAACGCTACGCACGCACAGCAGGCACGGACCACGCACGCACACCAGGCACGAAATCTGTTCATCGGGGGCCTCGGGCTGGTCGGCGTGCTGGCCCTGGCCCTGGCAATCCCGCCGTACTCCGACGCCGGCCAGCAGCGGTGCTTCGGCAAGGTGCCGACGATCGTCCGTGGCGCGGGCAGCCAGCAGATCGTGGGTACCAACGGCCGCGACGTGATCATCGCCGGTGGCGGCAACGACTCGGTCCGCTCGCGACAGGGCAAGGACTACGTCTGCGCCGGCTCGGGTGACGACACGGTCCATGCCGCCGAGGGACCCGGCTACATGAACGGTGGGCCGGGGGACGACTGGCTCGACGGGCGGCGAAGTCAGCAGGGCAACGTCTCGATCGGCGACCGCGGGGACGATCTGATTCAAGCCGACGGCAAGATCGACGGTGGGCCCGGCAACGACGAGATCGAGAGCTACGGCTACTACACCGTCAGCGGGATCAGCCCGGACGCTACTGACGGCGGTGGCGGTCGGGACAGGATCGCCGGCGGCCCCAACGGCGAACAGCTCAAGGGCGGTCACAAGAACGACACGATCCGGGCAGGAAACGGCAACGACCGGCTCGGCGGTGGCAGCGACAACGACAAGCTCTACGGCGAGAACGGAAACGACAACATCAACGGCGGCTCGGGAACCGACGTCTGCGATCAGGGACCGGGGACCGGGACGCTGCGGGCCTGCCCGTGAAACTCGGCGGGTTGGCGCCTATGTGGCGCATAGCGCCACAAAGTCGCCAGGCGGCGGGTCGCATCGTGGTGTGCGCGGCGGCGCTCTACGCGATGCTCGCCGTCTGGGGGAGCAGCGAGACCGCCGCCGGGGCCCAAACCTGCTTCGGCCGCGCGGCGACGATCGTTCGCGGCTCCGGAAACGACACCATCCAGGGCACCGCGGGCAGCGATGTGATCGTCGCGGGCGGGGGCAACGACACCGTCGCCGCCGGCGACGGGGTCGACTACGTCTGCGGTGAGGGCGACGACGACACGATCGACACCGGCAGGGGCGACGACTTCCTCGATGGCGGGAACGGATCCGACGAGCTCCACGGCTACAACGGCGGCGACAAGATCATCGGAGGTACCGGCAGAGACTTCCTCGACGGGCGCCGCGGCGAGCTCGGTGACGTGCTGATCGGCGGGCGGGGCAGAGACCGTATGATCGGCGGGGAGAGATCGGTCGGCGGCGGGGGCAACGACCGGATCAACGGCACCGGCTACGTGAACGATTCTCACCAAGACGTCCTCAAGGGAGGATCCGGACGCGACCACATCGCGGGCGACGACAGCGGGCGCGGCCGCGACGTGATCCGTGGCGGTGCGGACGCCGACAAACTGAGGGGACTGGCTCACCGGGATCGGATTTTCGGCGAGGCCGGCGACGACGAGCTGCACGGCGGTCCCGGCGACGACAACCTCGACGGCGGCCCCGACTTCGACACCTGCGACCAGGGGGGCGGCGCCGGCGCCGTGGTCAACTGCGAGGCTTGACCATGGCCAGCGAGAGCGCGAGATTGCTTCGGTGGGCGCGTCTGTGCGGTGTAGTGGCCACCGTGGCCCTGCTCGCCATGCTCGCCGCGCCAGGGTCGAGCGATGCCGCCAACAAGTGTTTCGGGCACACGCCCACCATCACCGGCGGACCGGGCAACAACCACCTGGACGGGACGCCCGGGACCGACGTGATCGCCTCTGGAGGTGGCAACGATGTGGTGGATTCCCACGAAGGCGATGACTTCATCTGCGGCGGGTCCGGCAACGACGAGCTGCATGGAGGCGACCAGGGCGACAAGATCGCGGGCGAGGGTGGCAGGGATTTCCTCGACGGTCGCCGCGGCGACGACAACGTGCTGCTCGGTGGCCGCGGCAGGGACTTGCTGCTTGGCGACAGCAAGCTCAGCGGTGGACCCGGCAACGACAGGCTGGACGGCTACGGATACGTCGCCTCGGATCCGATTCCCGACGTCTTGAAGGGCGGCGGCGGTGACGACCGGATCACGGGGGATGACAATCGCGACAAGCTCAAGGGCGGCGCAGGCAGCGACCGGGTCCACGGTGGAGGCGGCCCCGACGACCTGTTCGGCAACGCCGACGCCGACTTCCTGTTCGGCGAAGGCGGGAACGACGACATCAACGGCGGCACGGGCAGCGACACCTGCGATCAGGGACCCGGAACCGGGACCCTGCTCAGCTGCCCGTAAAACTCGGCCGGCTGGCGAGTTTATGGCGCGTAGCGCCACAAAAGCGCCAACAGGCACGACGTCACCCCCTACCCAACCCTTGAACGCTTGAGTCGCGGCTGCTCGCGCTAGGCGACGATCTCGAGCTCGCCGGCCTCGGGGTCGCTCTCGGGGCTCTCCACCGCCAGGACCGCTTCCAGCGCGGCGATCGCCACCGCCAGCTGGTCGCGGTCGGGCACCCGGGTGGTCAGGTTCTGGAGCATCAGGCCTGGCCACATCAGCGCCCGCACCCAGCGCTTGCGGCGGTGGCGCCCGGCCCACTTGATCAGCTCGTAGGAGATCCCGGCGATGAGCGGGATGCCCAGGATCCTGGAGGCCAGCAGCCAGTACCAGGCCGGCAGTCCGATGGGCGCGAAGACGAAGATCGCGACCACCATCACGACGAGCAGGAAGCTCGTGCCGCAGCGCGGGTGAAGGCGCGAGTAGAGCTCGGCCCGTGCCGGGGTCAACCGGTCGCCCGCCTCGTAGCAGGAGATGGTCTTGTGCTCGGCGCCGTGGTACTCGAACACGCGCCGCAGGTCGTGCAGCCGGGTGATGACCAGGAGGTAGCCGATGAAGATGGCGGTCCGCAGAATCCCTTCGACGAGCCAGAACAGCAACGAGGAGCCGAGCTCGTCCTTGATCAGGCTGGTCGCTCCGACGGGGATGACGAAGAAGAGGCCGATCGCGAGTGCCAGCGACAGCGCGATCGTGAGCCCCCATACCCAACCGCCAATGGGCTCTGGCTCCTCGCCATCCTCGGGCTCGAGCTGCGCGTTGGCCGAGATCCCCAGCGCCCGGAAGCCGATCCGCAGCGACTCAGCCAGGGCGACCACGCCTCGGATCACCGGCCAGCGGAGCACCCGGTGGCGCTTCGCCCAGGACACCAGCGGCTCCGAGATCACCTCGATCTGCTCGTCCGGCTTGCGAACAGCCACGGCCCAGGTGGAGACGCCGCGCATCATCACCCCCTCGAGCACCGCCTGGCCGCCGACAGGGGCGTCGCGGCTGGCGACCGGCAGGCCATCCGGCATCCGCACCTCGGCCAGGCGCGGCCGCCCGTCCAATGCCGGGGCGCCGCCCTCAGCTGGAGCGCTAGCCGGCCGCTCGGCCTGGGTCACGTTCCCGAGCGGCGCCATTGCTCCGCCGTCGTCCCCGACACCCACCGTTGCCCCTCAGCGGGCCCGGGCCGCGCGACGCTTGAAGCGCTCCACCCGGCCGCCCGTGTCGACGAGCTTCTGCTTTCCGGTGTAGAACGGGTGGCATTCCGAGCAAATCTCAACATGCAGCTCGGGCTTCGTGGAACGCGTGTAGAACTCGTTCCCGCATGAGCAGCGGACGTGGGCGAGCACGTAATCTGGATGGATCTCAGCCTTCATCTGCACTGATGTTAGCGGCGGTCCGTGGGCCCGATCCGGCCCACGGTCGAGGGCACTCCCACGATCCAACCGGAGGCTAAGCACATGTCCAAGGTTCTCTGCGTTCTGTACGACGACCCCGTCGACGGCTATCCGCCGGCGTATCCCCGGGACGCCATCCCGAAGATCGAGAGCTACTGGGACGGGCAGACCACTCCCACCCCGGAGGGGGTCGACTTCAGCCCGGGTGAGCTCCTGGGAAGCGTCTCGGGCGAGCTCGGGCTGAGAGGGTTCCTGGAGGACCGCGGGCACGAGCTGGTCGTGACGGCGGACAAGGACGGGCCGGAGTCGGCCTTCGAGCGAGAGCTTCCGGATGCCGAGGTGGTGATCTCCCAGCCCTTCTGGCCCGCGTACCTGACCGCGGCCAGGATCGCCAACGCCCCCGACCTCAAGCTGGCGATCACCGCCGGCATCGGCTCCGATCACGTCGACCTCCAGGCGGCGATCGAGCACGGGATCACCGTCGCCGAGGTCACCTACTGCAATTCGATCAGCGTCTCCGAGCACGTGGTGATGATGATCCTGGCGCTGGTCCGCAACTACATCCCGTCGTACCAGCAGGTGATCGAGGGGGGCTGGAACATCGCCGACTGCGCCTCGCGCTCCTACGACCTGGAGGGGATGCAGGTCGGAACCGTCGGAGCCGGGCGGATCGGCTCGGCCGTGCTGAGGCGCCTGAAGCCGTTCGAGGTTGGGCTGCACTACACGGATCGCCATCCCCTTCCCGACGCGGTCGAGGAAGAGCTGGGCGTCACCTATCACCCGACGCCAGAGTCGCTCGTGGAGGTCTGCGACGTGGTGACGATCAACGCGCCGCTTCACCCCGAGACGGAGCACCTCTTCGATGACGAGCTGATCGGCAAGATGAAGCGCGGCGCCTACCTGGTGAACACCGCTCGCGGGAAGATCTGCGACCGCGACGCGGTGGTGCGGGCGCTCGAGAGCGGCCAGCTCGCCGGGTACGCCGGCGATGTCTGGTTTCCACAGCCGGCTCCGAGGGACCATCCCTGGCGCTCCGCGCCCCACCACGGCATGACTCCCCACGTCTCCGGCACGAGCCTGTCGGCCCAGGCGCGGTACGCGGCGGGCGTCCGCGAGATCCTCGAGTGCTACTTCGAGGGGCGCCCGATCCGGGAGGAGTATCTGATCGTCGAGGGTGGCGCGCTGGCCGGCGCCGGCGCGCACTCCTACAGCGCCGGCGACGCGACCGGGGGCTCCGAAGAGGCGGCGCGCTTCAGCGCGGATTGACGCCCTCGGTCAGCCCGGCGAGCGAACGCCCTCGAGCATCCTGCGCAGCACAGCCCCCATCTGAGCCCGCGCGACGTCCACTCGGTCGGCGCGCGCGACGTACAGGCCGGCCTCGATCAGCGTGCCGAGAATCGCGTGGGCGAGCGGGTCGACCGGTTGCGCCTCGATCGCCCCCTCGTCCATCAACCTCTGGAGCGCCAGCTTGATCAATCCGAGGCCATGGCGCGCCTCCACCTGCCGCCAGGCGTCCCAGCCGAGGACCGATGGCGCGTCGAGGAGGGCGATCCGCTGCACCTCCGGTTCGACGCAGAGGTCGAGGAACATCTCCAGGCCCGCCACGAGCCCCTCCCAGGGATCCTCCTTCGACAGGGCCTCGGTCGCGAGCCGCTCGGCGAGCTCCCCCTCGATCTGCTCGAAGACAGCGCCGAACAGGTCCGCCTTGCCTTCGAAGTGGTGATAGAGGGCGCCCCTCGTGACCCCCGACGCCCGCACCAGTTCCTCGGTGCCCACCCCGGCGTAGCCCCGCTCGGCGAACAGCTTGCGCGCGGCGGCGATCAGCGCCGCCTGGGTGGCCTGCGACCGCTCTGCCTGGGTCCGGCGCTGGCCGGCCTCGGATGGCGGAATCCCGGCTTCCGTGGTATCCATACAGTCTGTATGATAGTTGCGTACTGACTGTACGAAAGCTTATCCCCGAAGGAGGACAGATGGCCGAGGCAAGCAGCGCGACTCATGAGATCCGCCTTCCCCAGGGCACGATCCGCTACCGGGACGTGGGCTCAGGCGAGCCGATCGTCTTCGTCCACGGATATCTGGTCGACGGACGGCTGTGGAGCCAGGCCGCCGAGCATCTCTCTTCCGCGCACCGTTGCATCCTCCCGGACTGGCCGATGGGCGCCCATGGGATTCCCATGAACGCCGACGCGGACCTCTCACCCCCCGGGATCGCGAACCTCATCGCAGACTTCCTCGAGGCATTGGAGCTGGACCGCGTCACGATCGTCGCCAACGACAGCGGAGGGGCGATATCGCAGGTGCTCGTGACACGCCGCCCGGAGCGAATCGGCCGGCTGGTGCTCACCAACTGCGACACGCACGAGAACTTCCCGCCATCCGCCTTCAAGCTGATGCCGCCCCTGGCGAAGCTGCCGGGCGCGATGACCGTGATGTCGCTGCCGTTCCGCTTGGGCCCGCTTCGCCGGGCGGCGTTCGCGCCGTTTGCGAAGACCGAGATTCCCCCCGAGCTGATCGACAGCTGGATGGAGCCCTCCCAGCGGGACCCCGGGGTGAAACGCGATACGGCGAAGTTCACCGCCGGACTGAACAAGCGCTACACGCTGGAGGCCGCGGAGCGTCTCCGCCAATTCGACCGACCGACCCTGCTCGCCTGGGCTCCCGAGGACCGCTTCTTCAAGCTCTCCTACGCGCAGCGGCTCGCGGAGACGATCCCCGACGCGCGGATCGAGACGATCGCTGACGCGAAGACCTTCGTGTCGCTCGACCAGCCGGAGCGCCTCGCGGAGCTGATCACGGCGTTCATGGCGGAGACCTCGAAGGCGCCCGCCGCGGCCGCACGCCGCTAACGAGCGGAAGAAGCGCCTAGGTCTCCTGGTAAAGGGGGCCGTCGCCGCCCTCAGGCGGGGTCAGGCGGCCACCCTTGGCGGTGATCGCGCCGCACTGGACGCAGTTCGAGGGCGTGATCGCGAGGTCGACCGCCGAGGCGCCGTTGCCGAGCTGTTCGTCGGGAATCTCGTAGACCTGAGCCGGGCACATCGAAGCCCATGTCTGCGCGACCTCGCGGGGCACGTGGCGCTGGACCCGGATGTGGTTGGGCGCGTCGTCGCGGGTGGCGTTGCCCGAGGCGAACACCGAGGAGAGCTTGTCGAACGTGTACTTGTTGTCGGGCTTCGGGTAGCTGTCCGCCGCCTTACCGAGGCGCATCGCCTCCTCAGAGTCCTCGTGCTGCTTCCAGCGCCCGGGCGGCAAGCGGCCGCCGCTGAGCAGGGCCATGTTCGCGATCGCGCCGCCGACGAAGAACCCCTTGGAGAACGATTGCCGCACGTTGCGCCAGCGGTACAGGTCCTCGGTGATCGCGCTGTTGCGAATCCGCTGGTCGTAGGCGTCGAAGTTGACCTCGTCGCGCTTCAGCGCCGCGATGATCTCCTCGGCCGCGTACATGCCCGCGTGCATCGCGTAGTGGATGCCCTTGAGCTCGGAGACGTTGCACATCCCGGCGTTGTCGCCACACATCACCATCCCCGGCACCGCCAGCTTGCGCGGCAGCGCCCAGTAGCCGCCGGAGGGGATCGTCTTCGCCCCCCACGCCTCGCGCTCTCCGCCCTCCAGGATCTTGCGAACGAACGGGTGCGTCTTGAGCTCCTGAAGCGCGTCGTGGACCGAGAAGGTGGCGTCCGTGTAGTCGAGGCCGACCACCAGCCCGATCGAGACCTTGTCCTCGCCCATCGGGTAGATGAAGCTGCCGCCGAACTCGTTGTACCTGGCGCCCTTGCGCAGCGGCCATCCCATCGTGTGAATGACGCGGTCGAGCGGCTTCGGAACCTTCCAGATCTCCTTCACCCCGAGCTCCCAGCGCTGCGGCTGAAGGCCATGCAGCCCGAAGTAGTCCATCGCGGCGCCGGACAGGTGCCCCTGGGTCCCCTCGGCCAGCACGGTGGCCCTGGCGACCACGTCCGAACCGGGCTCGAAGTTCGAAAGCTCCTCGCCGTCCCGGCCCCGCCCCTTGTCGCCCGAGCGCACCCCCCGGACGATGCGATCGGACACCAGAAGCTTCTCCGCGGCGGTCTCCGACAGCAGGTAGACGCCTGCCTCCTCGGCCTTCTCACCCAGAAAGCGACCCAGCTTCGCAATCGAGGTGACGTAGTTGCCGTGGTTTCGGAAGTTGGGGGGCGGCGGCTTCAGCGGCAGCGCCCGCTTGCGGGTCAGCAGGTAGACGGCGTCCTTCGTGACCTCTTGGTACACGGGCCATTCGGAGGGGTCGAGATCCGGAAACAGCTCTCGCATTGCTGAGGGGCGCAGGTTCGCGCCGGAGAGCAGGTGCGCGCCGGCCACCTTGCCCTTCTCAATCACCGCAACGGGGACCTCGCCCAGCTGCTCGGCCAGCTCGGGCTCTCCCTCGAGGAGCTGCATGAGCCTGATCGAGCAGGCGAGCCCGGCCGGGCCGCCGCCGACGATCGCAACGCCGACCTCGATCCGGTCTTCGACGGGATCGGTTGGCTCGGAGATGAACTCCTCCGCCGGCTCGACGGGCGGCGGGAATTCGGCCGGCGCGATGGCCATCAGCCGCTCTTCTTGGCCTTGATGGCCTCGGTGAGCTTGGGCAGGATCTTGTGAAGGTCGCCGACCACGCCCAGGTCGCAGAACTCGAAGATCGGCGCGTTCTGATCCTTGTTGATCGCCAGGATGTTCTCGGAGCTCTGCATGCCGACCTTGTGTTGGATCGCGCCGGAGATCCCAGCCGCCAGGTAGAGCTTCGGCGCCACGGTCTTGCCCGTCTGCCCGATCTGGGCCGCGTACGGGTACCAGCCCGCGTCCACGACGGCGCGCGTCGCGGCCACCGCGCCGCCAAGCGCCGCTGCAAGCTCCTCAGCGAGCTTGAAGTTGGCGGCCTCGCCCAGTCCCCGGCCGCCGCCAACCAGGATCTCGGCATCCTCGATGTTGACGTCCGCGCCGCGCTGCTCGCCGCGATTGACCATGGTCGCCTTGGTCGACCACTCCGAGAGCTCGACCTCGACGTCCACGACCTCGGCCGAGCCGCCGTCGCGCTCGGTGGCGTCGAAGGCGTTCAGGCGGCCGATGATGATCCCCGGGTCGCCGACGTAACCCACGTCGACGATCGCCGAGTCCTGGAGCACCGGCCTCTCGGCGACCAGCTTCCCGTCCTGGGCCTTGACCTCGGTGACCTCCATGGTCACGCCCGCGTTGAGGCGCGCGGTCAGACCGGCTCCGATCTCGAAGCCCAGTAGGCCGCCGCCGAAGAGCGCGTAGGAGAAGCCCTCGTTGGCGATCACCTTGGCCATCACGTCCACGACGGGCTGGGCGAGGCCCTCGGGGGCCGCCTTGGCCCGGTACACCTTCCCGGCGCCGTAGGCGCCGAGCGCCGCGCACGCCTCGTCGCCCACCTCGCCGACCACCACCGCGGCAGCCTCGGTGCCGAGCTCGCCGGCGAGCTTGGCCGCCTCCGAGATCGCGCCGAGCGAGTTCTTGTTGAAGTTGCCCTCATCGTCGTGGAGGGCGTACACGAGTATTCCGGCCACCTAGATCAGCTTCCTCTCGTCGAGCCAGGCGACGATCTTCTCGACCGTCTCGTTCGTGTCCTCGTCCTCGATGATCTCGCCCGCCTCCTTCTCGGGCGGCGGATTCACCGCCAGGACCTGGGTCTTGGAGCCGGTCTCGCCGACGCTGTCGGCCTCGATGCCGACATCGGAGGTGGCGTAGGTCTCGAGCGGCTTCTTCTTCGCCCCCATGATCGCCTTCAGGCTCGGATAGCGCGGCTCGTTGATGGCGTCGCCGACCGAGATCACCGCGGGCAGCTGGACCTCAACCGTGTCGTAGCCATACTCCGCCTGGCGCTCGCAGACGAGCTTGCCGTCGCTGATGTCGATCTTTATCACCTGGGTCAGTGACGGCATCTTCAGGTGGTCGGCCACCACGGCGCCGATCGTGTAGCACTCGCCGTCGTCCGACTGCTGGCCGAGCAGCACCAGGTCGGGCTGCTCGGACTCGAGCGTCTTGGCCAATGCGTAGCCGGTTGCGCAGACGTCGGACCCGGCCAGCTCCTGATCGGTGAGATGAACGGAGCGATCGGCGCCCAGGGCGACCGCCTTGTGAAGCGCCCGCACGGCCGACTCCGGGCCCATGGTCACGGCGACGATCTCATCCACCTCCACAGCGCCGCCCTCTCGGATCTGCATCGCCGCCTCGATGCCATGGGTGTCGAACGGGTTCAGGTTCTTTTCGCCGGAGCGGTCGAGCCTCATCGTCGAGGCGTCAATCCGCTTCTGAACGGCGGCGTCCGGGACCTCTTTCACGAGACAGCAGATCTTCAAGTGCGTCGCTCCTTCCGGCAGATGGGGGAAGAGGGCGGCGGGGAATCTTAATGATCGCCCCCATTGATTGACTGGCCAGTCAATCTGGCACGTCGTGACGTTGACTCGCCGGTGGCTAGGAGGCCATCCGCTCGGCGACGGCGTCCCGGATGAACTCGACGATCTCGTCGGTGGAGGCGCCGGGGGTGAAGACCTCGGCGATCCCGAGCTTCTTCAGCTCCGGCGCGTCCTCGGCCGGAATCGTCCCGCCGACCGTGATCAGCACGTCGTCCACGCCCTGTTCGCGCAGCAGCTTGACGACCCTCGGCACCAGGGTCATGTGCGCGCCGGAGAGGATCGAGAGGCCGACGGCGTCGGCGTCCTCCTGGATCACGGTCGCGGCGATCTGCTCCGGTGTCTGGTGCAGGCCCGTGTAGATCACCTCCATGCCGGCGTCGCGAAGCGCCCGAGCGATGATCTTCGCGCCCCGGTCGTGCCCGTCCAGCCCCGGCTTGGCGACAACGACGCGGATCTTTCGACCGCTTTCGGCTGGCGCAGTTGGCCCGCTCATCTCGCGGGAGCGTAAACGAGCAGACGCAGCCGGGCGGCTGCTCCCCCGGCCCGGGGCTCAGAAAACGGGCTGCTCGGTGTAGCTCCCGAACACCTCTTGGAGCGCCGCCACCATCTCCCCCTCGGAGGCGCGGGCGCGGGCGGCGTCGAGGAAGTAGGGCATCAGGTTCTCGCCCTCGGCAGAGGAGGCCCGCTTGAGCGCCGCCAGTGCCCGTTCGACCGCTTCCGAGTCGCGCTCGGAGCGGGTCGTGGACAGCCTGCCCGCCTGCTTTCGCTCGACCGCCGGGTCGGGGCGGTGGAGCTCGACCTCCTCCTCGTCGGCGAGGCGGTAGTCGTTGACGCCCACCACGATCCGCTGTTTCGAATCAACCTCCTGCTGGTACTGGAACGAAGCGTCGGCGATCTCGCGCTGCGGGAAGCCGCGCTTGATTGCCTCGACCATGCCGCCGAGCTCGTCGATGCGGGCGAAGTACTCGTAGGCGGAGCGCTCGAGCTCGTTTGTGAGCGCCTCGACGAAGTAGGAGCCGCCGAGCGGATCGATGGTATTGGTGACCCCGGTCTCGTGAGCGATCACCTGCTGGGTGCGGAGCGCGACCCTCACCGCCTCCTCGGTCGGCAGCGCGAGCGCCTCGTCGAACGAGTTCGTGTGCAGTGACTGTGTGCCGCCCAGCACCCCGGCCAGCGCCTCGATCGCGGTCCGCACGATGTTGACCAGAGGCTGCTGCGCGGTCAGCGACACCCCCGCAGTCTGCGTATGGAAGCGCATGCGCTGGGACTCCTCCCGCCGGGCGCCGTACGTGTTGCGCATCTCCCGTGCCCAGATCCGCCGGGCGGCGCGGTACTTCGCGATCTCCTCGAAGAAGTCGATGTGGGCGTTGAAGAAGAACGAGAGGCGGGGCGCGAAGGCGTCGATGTCGAGCCCCCGCTCGAGCGCCAGCTCGACGTACGTGAAGCCGTCCTTGAGCGTGAACGCGAGCTCCTGCTGGGCGGTCGAGCCGGCCTCGCGGATGTGGTAGCCGGAGATCGAGATCGGGTGCCAGCGCGGCATCCGCTCCGTGCACCACTCGACCATGTCGGTGACCAGCCGCATGGCCGGCTCGATCGGAAAGCACCATTCCTTTTGGGCGATGTACTCCTTCAAGATGTCCGTCTGGATGGTGCCGCCGAGCGCCTCCGGCGGGATTCCCTGCTCCTCGGCGGCACAGACGTAGAAAGCGAGCAGGATCGCCGCCGGGGCGTTGATCGTCATCGAGGTCGTTACCCGGTCGAGCGGGATGCCGCGAAAGAGGTCGATCATGTCGTCGAGGGTGTCGATCGCCACTCCCTCGAGGCCCACCTCGCCGAGGCTGCGGGCGTGGTCGGAGTCGAGGCCCATCAGCGTGGGCATGTCGAACGCGGTCGAGAGGCCGTTCTGGCCGTGGTCCAGCAGGTAGCGGAAACGCTCGTTGGTCTCCTCGGCGGTGCCGAAGCCGGCGAACTGGCGCATCGTCCACAGGCGACCGCGGTACATCGACGGGTACACGCCGCGGGTGTAGGGGTGCTCGCCGGGGAACCCGATCTCGCCCTCGGGATCGGTTTCGGCGAGGTCCTCCTGCGTGTAGAGAGGCCTCACCTCCTGCCCCGAGATGGTCTGAAACAACGCCTCCCGCTCGGCCTGCTTCGAGTAGACCTCCTGTAGCCACTCGTGGGCACGTCGCCTGGCTCCCGGCTCTACGGCCATGCCCGACAGTCTAGGCCCGGCGTCGCCGCCCGGCGCGGGCCCGAAGTCCGCGGGGGGCCTGCTTGCGGCGCGAGGCGAGCAGGGTGCCGCTGGCTGCCGCCGCCAACGTGACACCCCCGATCGCCAGGCGCCTGCCCAGCCGCTCGAAGCGCATCACTCGCCAGCCCCGGTCGGCCGCGATCTTCGCCAGCTCGGGATCCGGATTGACGACGACCGGGTTGCCCACCGCGCGGAGCATCGGCAGGTCCGAGGCGGAGTCGGAGTAGGCCCACGACTCCGGCAGGTCGATCTCGTGGTCGTCGGCGAAGCGCTGCATGGCGGCCACCTTGCCCTCGCCGTAGACGAACGGCTCCACGATCCGCCCGGTCAGCACGCCGTGCCCGTCGACCTCGTACCGGGTTCCGATGCCGCCATCCATCCCGAGCACTCGTGCCAGCATCTCCACCAGGCCGTTGCCTGCGGCGCTCACGATGAAGGTCGCGCGGCCGGCGTCCTGGTGCGCACGAACCTCCTCCAGCATCTTCGGGTAGATGCGCGGCAGGACCCCGGCCAGCAGATCGGGGGCCATCCGCTGGATGTTCCGCTCGGGCACGCCCGCGAGGAGCTCCTTGACCTGCGAGAGCACCTGCGCGGTGCGCTCGTCGGTCGAGCCGCGCAGGCGAAAACGGACGTGCTCGGCGCCCCACCGTGCCAGGCGGGCCCGGCTGACCATCCCCGAGCGATAGGCGGCACGCGCAAAGTGCATGCCGCTCGAGCCCGCCATCAGCGTTCGGTCGAGGTCGAAGAAAGCGGCAGACTGCCCGCTCATGAGCCCGCGAACGGTGGGGAAGACGGAGCCTGGCTAGGCGCCGTTCACCTCCAGGACGATCGCGTCGCCCTGGCCGCCGCCGCTGCAGATCGCAGCGCAGCCAAGTCCCCCGCCGCGCCGGCGCAGCTCGTGAACCAGGGCGCCGACGATCCGGGCTCCGGAGGCGCCGATCGGGTGGCCGAGGGCGATCGCGCCGCCGTTCACGTTCACCTTCTCCTCGTCGACACCCAACATCCGAACGGAGTTGATCGCGACCGAGGCGAAGGCCTCGTTGATCTCCCAGAGGTCGACGTCGGAGGGCGAGCGACCGATCTTCTCGAGCGCCTGCTTCGCTGCCCCCGCCGGTGTCCGAGCCAGGTAGGGGAAGTCGTCGGCAACGGTGCCATACGAGAGGATCCGGGCCAGCGGGGAACGACTCTCGCGCTTCGCCCACCCCTCGGAGGCCACCACGACCGCGCCGGCGCCGTCGTTGACCCCGGGGGCGTTGCCCGCCGTATGGGTGGCGTCGGGGCCACCGATCGGCTTCAGCTTCGCCAAGACCTCCACGGTCGTCTCAGGCCGGATCGCCTCGTCGTGGACGACCTCCGCCTCCTCCTTGCGGGTCTTCACCGTGACGCCGACGATCTCCTCCGCCAGTCGTCCCTCGTCGGTCGCCTTGGCGGCGAGCTGATGGGAGCGGGCGGCCCAGCGATCCATGTCGGCCCTGGTCAGCTCCAGCTCCGCCGCGACGTCGCTTGCCTCGTCGATCATCTGCCTGTCGGTGAATGGGTTCGTGAGCCCGTCGTGGGTCATCGAGTCGATCGCCTGCACGTCGCCCATCCGGAACCCGAAGCGAGCCCCCGGGAGGAGGTAGGGAGCGCCGCTCATCGACTCCATGCCGCCCGTGACCGCCAGCTCCAGGTCGTCCGCTCGGATCGCCTGGTCGGCCAGGCCGATGGTTCTCATGCCTGAGGCGCAGACCTTGTTGATCGTCTCCGAGGGGACCTCCTTCGGAATCCCGGCCTCGATCTGCGCCTGGCGGGAGGGGATCTGGCCCTGGCCGGCCTGCAGGACCTGGCCGTAGATCACCTGCTGGACCTGATCCGGTGGCAGCTCGGCGCGGTCCAGGGCAGCGGCGATCGCCGTTCCTCCGAGCTCCACGGCGCTCTTCGACGAAAGCGCCCCTCCCATCTTCGCGAAGGGTGTGCGAGCGGTGCCGAGGATGACTGTCTGCGACATCTGACGCCTTTCTTCGGGTCATCGGCGGCTTTTCGGAGCCGCCGGGGGTCCATCAAGATCCTAGTGGGCGCCAATAGACTCGGCTTCCGGTGCGAGTGGAGGTGACCGACAAGCCGTTCGCCGGCGTCGAGGCGGACCTGCATGCGATGGGCCTGTTCGACGGCGAGGAGCTGCAGGAGGCGTATCGCGACCTGCCGGGCACAGGCGACGTCAAAACGGCATTCAAGAAGCTCACGCTGTTGCGCCCGGAGCACCCCGAGCGGTTGCTGATCGTCGGGCTCGGCAAGCGGGAGGACCTGGATGCCGAGCGGATGCGGATTGCCGCTGCGCTGACCGTGATCCGGGCCGGCCGCTACGAGGCGGAAACGATCGCCTGGTCGCTTCCCGAGGCGGCCGGCGACCACGTCACCCCCCAGGCGGTTGCCGCCGCCGTGGTCGAGGGAACGGTGCTCGCCTCCTACCGGTTCGACCGCTTCAAGTCCCGCGACCCCGAGGATCCGGCGCCGCCCAGGATCGAGCACCTGCTGCTGGCGGGCGGCGAGCAAGGCTCGAAGATCGCGCAAGACGTGGAGGCGGCGCGCGTGGCCTCAGAGGCCGCCAACCGCGCGCGCGAGCTCCAGGGCCTGCCGTCGAACGTGGCCACGCCGAGCTACCTGGCTGACCGTGCTCACGAGATCGCCCGCGCCAACGAGCAAGTCACCGCCGAGGTGCTGCGGCGGGCCGAGATCGAGGAACGAGGGATGGGCGGGCTGGCGGCCGTAGCCAAGGGCACGGCCGAGGAGCCCGCGCTGATCGTGCTGCGCTACCGCGGCGCCGCCGACGGCGAGACGCTGGGCCTGGTTGGGAAGGCCGTGACCTTCGATACCGGTGGGATCTCGATCAAGCCGGCATCGAAGATGGAGGAGATGAAGATGGACATGTCGGGCGGCGCCGCGGTTCTCGAGGGGGTCGCCGCGATCGCCGAGCTCGGCCTGCCGTTGAACCTGGTCGCCTGCGTTCCGGCCACCGAGAACATGCCGAGCGGGACGGCGACCAAACCCGGCGACATCATCACGCAGCTGAACGGCAAGACGGTCGAGGTGAACAACACCGACGCGGAGGGCCGCCTGATACTTGCCGACGCTCTGACCTACTCCGTGCGCGAGCTCGGCGCCGATCGCCTCGTGGACCTGGCGACGTTGACGGGCGCGGTACTGATCGCCCTCGGCTCGACGTACGCGGCGCTGATCTCGAACGACGACGGCTGGGCCGACCGCGTGCTGGCGGCCGCGGGACGCACCGGCGAGCTGGCCTGGCGCCTGCCGCTCCACCCCGAGTACAAGGAGCTGACCAGGGGGAAGGACGCCGACCTCACCAATGCGTCGGCGAAGCGCAAGGCGGGCACGATCTACGCGGGCTCTTTCCTGGAGGAATTCGTGGACGGCAAGCCATGGGCGCACCTCGACATCGCGGGGACGGCCTGGGACGTCGGGCGCGAGTACGTGGGCAACGGCCCGACCGGTTACGGGGTGCGGCTGCTGGTTACGCTGGCCCGCGACCTCGCGGAGCCACGACCCGGCTGACCCTGGCCACGCAATCGGCCGAAGGCGCCGACCCCCCAAATTGGGGATTTGTTGTGGGACAGCGCACGATTCCGACCGCCGGCGTGCGTAGAGTCGCGACCGTCACCGAACCTTTCAGTGGGGGCCTATGGAAAGGAATACCAACCACCGCAAGCGTGAGCCGTCGCGTCTCGCGATGGAGCTATCGAACGCCTTCGCGCCGTGCGCACAGTGGTCGGAGGTTCGCGTCGAGCGTGGGGCACAGGGACGCCGCACCCGCGTGATCGTCCCGCCCGTCGGCGGCACTCCGAACGCCGCCCCAGCGCCCTTCGACTGGGCGGCCGAGGCTCTGTAGCAAAGGGCCGTTGGGCTCCTAGAGCTCTCCGGACTTCTCCAGCAGCATCCGGGCCGCGGTGGCGGGGTCGGTCTGGCGCCGCACGACGCTGTCCAGGAGGCCCTCCCACTCCGGGTCCTTCGCCGTCAGCTCCTCGAGCCGGCGCCGCAGGCGAACCGCCGCGAGCCCGAGGACCTCGGCGCGGAGGTTCCGGGCCCGGCGCTCTTCCAGCGAGCCCGTCTCCTCGATGTGGCGGCGGTGGGCGTCGATGCTCTTCAGGAGCTCGGCGATCCCCTCGCCCTTCGCCGCCTCGGTGCGGACGACGGGCACCCGCCAATCGCGCTGCGGACCGAGCGACAGGACGGCCCGCACCTCCCGGACCATGGTCTCGGCCAGCGGGTGCTCCGACTTGTTGACGACGATCACGTCGGGAATCTCCATCACGCCCGCCTTCAGCGCCTGAATCGAGTCGCCGGAGCCGGGCATCAGCGCGAGAACGATGGTGTCAGCGTGGTCGACGACATCCACCTCGCCCTGGCCCACGCCGACGGTCTCGAGAAGCACGTCGTCCTTGCCCGAGGCGTCCATCAGCAGGGCGGCCTGCAGCGCAGCCTCCGCCAGCCCACCGAGTGAGCCGCGGGTCGCCATCGAGCGGATGAACACCCCGGGGTCGAGGAAGTGGTCGGCCAGCCGGATGCGATCTCCGAGCATCGCTCCCTGCGTGAACGGGCTCGAGGGATCGATCGAGAGCACCCCGACGTCGCGGCCGGCCTTGCGGAGATCCGCGGTCAAGGCTCCGATCAGGGTGCTCTTGCCCACGCCCGGCGGCCCCGTGACGCCGACGATCCGCGCCCTGCCGGTGCGCGGGAAGAGCTCCGCCACGAGCCGGTCCCCCTCAGGGTCGCGATTCTCGACCAGGCTGATCGCCCGGGCGAGCGCCCGCTTGTCGCCCGCGATCACGCGCTCGGCGAGCGACTCCTGGGTGGATTTCGCCGCCTCGGCCACGGGGCGCCAGTGTAGATGCAGGTTCGCGCGTCACTTGCGAGCCGCCTAGAGTCCGCCGCGTGGTCCGCCTGATCCGTTTCCTGGCCCGAAATCGCATGCTCACTCCGCGGTACGCGAGGCTCGCGCTGCGCTACGCGCGCCGTCGCCTCTTCACCCTGGCAGGCTGGCGCTGGGAGACTGACGGGCTGCTCTTCCTCGGCAGGAGGCTGCAGATCCAGATCAGCAGGCGCGGCCGGGTGCGGTTCGGCCGCTTCGTGTGGATCGGCGACGGGACGAAGATCCGCTGTCACGAGGGCGAGGTGATCATCGGATCCAAAACGGTGCTCGGCCAGGAGTGCACGATCTCCGCCTACAAGCACGTGCGGATCGGCGAGCAGTGCGTGATCGCGGACCGGGCGATGTTCATCGACTTCGACCACGGCGTGGTCGAGGTGGAGCGGACGATTCGGGAACAGGGCATCTACAAGCGCGACGTGGACGTCGGCTCGAATGTCTGGATCGGCTACGGCGCGTGCATCCTGAGAGGCGTTCAGGTGGGCGACAACGCGATTGTGGGCACCAACGCCGTCGTGACCGCCGATGTCCCCGCGAACGCGGTGGTGGGCGGGATCCCCGCCAAGGTGATCAGGATGCGCGAGGCTCCTCGCACGCTGCGCTGGGCGAACCCCATCGATCCGGAGGCCGCAGAGCAGCCGGACTAGACGCGCTCGCGCACGAGCCCGGAGTACAGGTCCGAGGTGCGCCCGGCGACGTCGAACCAGTCGTAACGGCGCAGGTGCTCGTAGGCATCGGCGACCAGGCGGCGCCCGAGCTCGTCGTCGGAGAGCACCCGCGCGGCGACCTCGACCAGTGCCTGCGGATCGCGGCTGCGGAAGCGCAGCCCGACTTCCTCATGCGGGACGACCTCGCGCAGGCCGCCGGTGTCGGCGACGATGCACGGGCAACCCGAGGCCATGGCCTCCAGCGCCACCAGCCCGAATGGCTCATAGATCGAAGGCACCACGCACACGTCGGCGATGCGGTAGAGCGAATGCAGCACGTCGTCGCCGATCCAGCCCAGGAAGGTGCCGTGGTCCATCAGCCCGAGCCGCTCGGCTTGGCGCCTCAGCTCGGGCTCATGGGTGCCGGAGCCGGCGACCAGGAACCTGGTGCGTGGCAGGCGCTCGATCAGAGCCGGCATCGCCTCCAGCGCCAGTTGGAACCCCTTCTCGTAGACGAGCCGGCCGATCAGCAGCACGAGCTGGTGGTCCCGCGGCGCGAACTCCAGCCGCAGGCGAGCGAGCTCGGCGGCGTCGGAGGGTTGAAGGTCGTCGGGATCGATTCCGTTCGGGATCACGGTCACCTTCTCGTCGGGCACCCCGAAGATGTCGGCGACCTGCTCCCGCATGTAGTACGAACAGGCGATCACCCGGTCGGCGCGGTTGGTGATCCAGTTCTCGATGCCATGAATGTGCGATTGCGGGTGCTTGTTCACCCAACCCTGGTGACGACCGTATTCGGTGGCATGGATGGTCGTGACCAGTGGCGCCCTGAACCGCCGCGCCAGGTGGTCGCACGCCATCGCGACCAGCCAATCGTGGCCATGCACGAGATCGAACTCGTAGCGATCCCCGATCTCGACGCCGGCGGCCAGCATGTCGGAGTTCATCCGCTCGACCCAGGCGACGAACTCGCCCAAGTCGGTGGGCCGGGTCGGCTCGCGGACGCGGTGGATGGACACCCCCGCGACCTCCTCGTCGGTCGGCGACTCCTCCCCGCCGCGCGTCAGCACGTGCACGTCGACGCCGAGCTCGACCAACGACTCGGACAGCTTGCGGACGTGCCGTGCCAGGCCCCCCTCGATCAGCGGCGGGTACTCCCAGGAGAGGATGAGCACGCGGGTCACGATGGCCGGGGCGCTCAGGGCTCCCGCAGGGGGACGAGGCTGAGGTCGGGGGCCAGGTTTCGCATGCGGGGGTCCGGAGGCTCGCGAGAGTGTATGGCTTCGAGCAGCGCCCGCGCATGCCCTGTTGAGCGTTGAAAGGGGTAATCCCCCGCCTGCCTGCGCCGGTCCAAGAACGCCCAATCGCTTGCCTGCAGCGCGAGCAGCTCGCGCGCCGCGCGCTCGGTCGCATCCGGCCCGAGCGCCTCGGCGCTAACAGCGGCCAGCAAGCGCAACTCGAGGCGCCTTGCCGCCCAGGCGAGATCCGCGACCTCGGGCGCGTCCCAGGTGCGAAGGTCCCTGCCCTCGCCCCAGCTGGACTCGACCAACGGCCGCTCCTCCGGCTGGTGGCGCTCCAGTGCCTCAGGGAGGGTGACCAGCCGGATGCCCCGCTCGGCCACCAAGCGCAACATGGCTCCGAGCCAGATCGGGCCCTCCGACCACCAGTGGCCCAGCAGCTCGGTGTCGACTGCGAACGTGACGAGCCCGGGCTTGTGGCGCCGGCCGTGAAATGCCTCGAGCCTCTGGGCCACCCAGTCCGCGAACTCTGCGGCATCGCTCTCGGCGCGATCCCGCGCCGCCGCTGGGTCGTACGGGTCGCCGCCGATCGACCAAAGGCGCACGCCACCCATGGAAAGCCGATGGAAATCGGCGTAGGCGGGGGCGGACGGGTAGCCGCCCGGCGACCAGACCAGATCAACGGCCTCCCTGTCGAGCGTGAACGCAACCATCCCGGCGCCGGCCTGGACGGGTGCCAGCGAGTCGCTCGGAGGCTCTCGAGCGCTCTGGTCGGTGCAGAAGAACCGCAGACCCCGCTCGGCGAGCGGCGGCTCGATTCCAGGGCGGTAGGCGCACTCGGGAAGCCAGAATCCATCGGCAGGGCCGAACCGCCTCCCGTGCGAGCGCAGCCCGGCGTCGATTTGGAGGCGCCGACCAGCGGCGGTGGCGATCAGCGGCAATACCGGGTGGGTGGCCGCGGACGGGATCAGGGCGACATTGCGTTCTTGGGCCGCCGAGCGGAACGCCTCCAGCGGCTCTCCTCCAAGCGCCTCCAGACGGGCAAGGGCACGACCGTGGCGCTCAGCCTCCGCCTGCGCCGCCCCTCGCAGCTCGGAAGCCCCCTCAGCCGCCTCGCGCTCGGCGGCTTCCAGCCGGTAGCGGCGCAGGAACGACCGCAGGCGCTCCGCCACCCCGGGGTCCTCGAGCTGGTCGGCGAGCACCGGCGTCACCGTGACGGTCAGGTCGTGCACCTGTTCGAGGACGGGGAGGTAGGAGCGGCCCACGGCGTCGAACAGCCACTCCTCGCCGAACGGGTAGGTCCCGAACCCCTCCACGTAGGGCATGTGCGAGTGCAGGACGACCGCGAGGTCGCCGACCGGCTCAGACATGGCAGATGGCCAGGAAGTCGAGGGCCCCCTCCAGGTCGCCCTGGGAGGCGACCTCGAAGTCGGCGGAGGTGATCGCCGGGACGAACCGGTCGTAGAAGGGCTTGGTGAGGCGAAGTAGGCTGTGGACCCTCTCCCAGCCGAGCCGCAGGGCCCAGTCGTGCACGCGCAGCTTGCGGGCGTGAAAGACGCCGAGCATCTCGACCCTCGAGAAGTGGGGCCCCAGCAGCGCCGCGTACTGGGCGAGTGTGTACTCGCGCAGGTGCCAGGGGTTGTCCGATTTCTGGGCACCGGGCGGCGCCAGGGTCACCCGATTCGGCGTCGTTATGTAGGCGACCGGAGCGGCGGCGGCAAGGCGCTCCAGCAGGCGCCCGGGCTCGGCGATGTGCTCGATCGTCTGCAGGAAGACGATCGCGTCGCATGGCCCGGTGTAGTCCTCCACCAGCCCCCGCTCGAACCGCAAGTTTTGCCGTCGGTAGCGAAGCCTGGCGTGCTCGTGAGCTTCAGGGTTCGCGTCGACGCCCACCACCTCGGCGGCGGTTCCCGCCAGGACCGCGGCGCCGTATCCCTCGCCGCAGGCAAGATCGGCGACTCGAAGCCCGCCGACCTGCTCCGCAAGCCACTCGTAAACCACCAGGTGTCGCCGGAACCAGTAGTTCTCCTCGGGAACGTCCGGCAGCGTCCGCTCGCCGGTGAGCGCCAGCGGCGGGACTCCTGGTGGCTGATTCCTCTGGGCGCGGTGCAGGCGGAGAACATAGTGTCCGCTCATGCAATCGGCGCCCGAGCGGATCAAGGAGGCGAACCTCCGCTACCACGACGTGGCGGCCACCGGCTACGACACGAAGTGGGGCATCGACTTCGGCCTGACCGGCAAAGCCCAGGTGCGCGCCAAGGTCGCCAAGGCGCTGGGTCGCTGGCCCGACGACGGGTTCGGAGAGGCGCTGGAGATCGGCTCCGGAACGGGCTACTTCTCGCTCAACCTCATGCAACTGGGGCTGCTCGGGCGGGTGGTCGCGACCGACATCTCGCCTGGGATGCTCGACGAGCTGGCCGCGAGCGCCGAGCGTTTGGGGCTCCACGTGGAGACCGAGGTGACCGATGCCGAGCGCCTGCCGTTCGCGGACGCCAGCTTCGACCTCGTGTTCGGACACGCCGTGCTACATCACCTGCCAGGTCTGCCCATCGCGCTCGCGGAGTTCCGGCGGGTGCTCCGACCGGGCGGGACGCTGGTGTTCTGCGGCGAGCCGTCTCGCTACGGAGACACGATCGCCGGGCTGCCGAAGCGCGGCGCTCAGCTCGTGGCGCCGCTGTGGCGGCTGTTGCTCCAGGCCCCGGCGCGCCGCGCCGAGGAGGTTGAGCACGAGGATGGGCATCACTTGGAGCGGGAGGTCGACGTGCACGCCTTTGCCCCGGGCACGCTCGATCGGCTCTTGCGTCAGGCGGGTTTCGAGGACGTCAGGATCCGCGGCGAGGAGCTCCTGGCCAACCTCTTTGGATGGACAGTCCGCACGCTGGAGGGGAGCGCCGACGCCGAGCAGGTTCCTGACCGCTGGCGCCGGTTCGCGTTCCGCGGGTACCTCACGCTCCAGCGCCTCGATGCTGCGCTGCTCGAGCCACGACTCCCGGCGTCCGCCTTCTACAACCTGGTGCTCTCGGCGCGCAAGCCGGACTCCTAGAATGGCGTTGATGCAGGGCGACGGCGTCGAGCTGCCCATCTTCGAGCTTCCGATGGTGATCCTGCCAGGGGAGCTACTGCCGCTTCATATCTTCGAGGAGCGCTACAAGCGAATGATCGGCCACTGCCTGGAGAATGCCGAGCCGTTCGGGATCGTGTTCCGGGACGAGGGCGGAAATGCGCACCGGATCGGGTGCATGGCGCGAGTGACCGAGGTGCTGGAGCGATTCGAAGATGGGCGGATGAACGTCGTGGTGGCCGGCGAGCAGCCCTTCAAGGTGTTGGAGCGCTTCGAGGAACAGGACTTCCCCGCAGGCGAGGTGGTGCCGATCGAGACCAGCGCCGAGCCCGAGCAGGAGGATCGGGAAGCGGCCACCCAGGCGCGGGAGGCATTCGCCCAGCTGGTCAAGCGGGTCTCGGGCGAGCCGCCGGATGCCGCGGAGCTCGAGGCCGAGGATTCGTACGGGATCGCGGCGCGGGTGGAGCTGCCGCCGGAGACCAAGCAGGCGCTCCTGGAGCAGCGCTCGGAGCCCGACCGGATGCGGATGTTGGGCACCGCGCTACGCAGCCTGGTCGCCGTGCTCGCCCGCTCGAACGAGATCGCCGAGCGCGCCAGGATGAACGGCAAGGTCGTCTTCCAGCAGTCGGATTAGCGCGCTTCGACGCTCGCCAGGATCTCGTCCGACGTGCCGATGCCGGCACCCGCCTCGCGCATGTCGGCCAGCGCCCGCTCCGAGTCCCCCTCGTTGACCTCTACACCGCGCACCGCGTCCTCGACCACAGTCACCCGGAAGCCCTCTCGGCAGGCGTCGATCGCCGACGCCCTCACGCAGTAGTCGGTGGCCAGCCCGCAGACGTAGACCTGGTCCACGTCATGGTCGCGAAGGATCTGCGCCAGGTCGGACTTCTCGAAGCCCGAGTAGCCCTCGTCCTCTCGCTCCCGGCCCACGTCGACAACCGCATCGACGTGCACGTCATCCATCGCGGGGTGAAACTCCGCGCCGCGGGTGCCCCGCACGCAGTGGACCGGCCAGGGGCCTCCCTCGGTCTCGAACGAGGCGTGGTCGGGCGGATGCCAGTCCCGGGTGGCGAAGACCAGGCCGAGGTGGTCGGCCAACCTCCTCACCGGCTCGGCGATCTCGTCGCCGCCCGGCACTTCGAGCGCTCCACCCGATGTGAAGTCGTTCTGGAAATCGATCACCAGCAGAGCCTTGGCCATGCTCCGATCCTACTCTTGATATTCCGCCGGAAGCCTGGGCTTCGCCTACCAAGGAAGCCGAAGGCGACCGGTCATCCGGCGAAGCCGGATGCGGCGGGTTACGCCAACGCGATTGCGCCTCCCCGCCTGGGGTCGCCGCCGCCGCGGAGCTCGCCGGTCTCGGGATCCCTGGAGACGGCATGAACACCGCCGAAGAACAGGTTCCGCTGCGCCCAGGGGGCGATCACGTAGCCGCGCGCTTCCAGGCGGGCAAGCGCATCCCGGTCGATGCCCGGCTCGGCCTGCACAGCGCCCGCCTCGAAGTGGATGCGGGGCGCCTCAACGGCCGAGGCGACATCCATCCGCTCGGCTACCAGGTAGACGATCGTCTGCAGGACCGCCGAGCGGATCCGGTTCGAGCCGCCGCTGCCCAGTCCCGCCTCCAGCTCGCCCTCGCGGACCAGCACCGTCGGCGACATCATCGAGGGCATGCGACGCCCGGCCGGCAGGGTGTGGAAGCCGAACGGGTTCAGGTCCTCCTCACCCAGCATGTTGTTGACGTGGACGCCGGTGCCGGGGACCACCAGCCCGGAGCCGGTGCCGTTCGAGCAGGTCACGCTCGCACAGCGGCCGGCCCCGTCCACGGCCGTGATGTGAGTCGTCGAGCCGAGCTGGTCGCCCGGCCCTGTAACCCCGTCGCCGGCCGGGCGCAGGCGGGACCGCACACGATCAGCGGCTGCGTCGAGCCGCGCCGGATCGAGGAACTGCTCCAGCCAGCCGTCCTCGTAGAGCCCGGCGTGGAATTCCTCGGTTCGAGCGGCCTGCGCCTGCTCCATCACCGCCACCACCTCCTCCACCCCGGCGGCGCCGAGCCGGTCGAGCAGGTCGAGACCGAAGGCGACCAGGATGCCCCCGGATGAGGGCGGCGGGTTGGTGAGTACGTCCCGACCGCGGAAGCGGCCGCGCGCCGGATACCGGGCGATCGGCTCGTACGCGGCCAGGTCCTCCACTCCCAGCGTCCCGCCGCGCTCCACCACCCAGTCCGAGACCGCTCGCGCGAGCTCGCCCCGGTAGAACGGCTCCGGCCCCTCGGCCCCGTACCGGTCCAGCGCTTCCGCCAGCTCCTCGAACCGGAACACATCGCCCTCGCGCAAGCGCCGGCCCCCTGGCGCATAGATCGCCTGCCCTTCGGGGCTGTACGTGAGGATCGGCTCCAGGATCTTGAAGATGAACGCCTGCTCGGCGTTCACCGGCACCCCCTGTCGCGCGTGATCCACGGCCGGACGAACCAACTCCCCCATCGGCATCGAGCCGAACCGCTGCAACGCCTCCCAGAGCCCCGCAGCGGTCCCTGGGACCCCGCACGACGCCGCGCCGACGTTGAATACCTGTGGAACGTCCTCGCTGAAGTAGACCGGAATCGGATCCAGTTCGGAGCGCCGCTCCACTCCGTCCTGACCGGGAACGGCAACGAAGAAGTCGAGCAGCACGTTGTCGTCCGGAGCGTGGACGAGCATGAACCCGCCGGCCCCCAGCCCGGTCAGCGGGCTCTCGGTGACAAAGGAGGTCAGGACGGCCGCCACCGCGGCGTCCACCGCGTTACCGCCCTCGCGAAGGATGGCGGCCCCGGCCTCGGCGGTGAGCGGATGTCCGGCTGCCACTGCCCCTTGCGTGCTCATGGGGCGCAGCCTAGGTGCTGGTCAGCCGCCGGGGACGAACTCCGGAACTTCTATCGACATGTCCCGCGGTCGCGACTCGAAGCTCGGTGCGCTCCCCGCCCTGCGGTCGGCCGGACGGCGGACGGCGGTCGCCGTGGTGCCGGCAACCCGCAGCTCGGCTCGGGCGCTGCCGTCGGCGCGACGGCCACGGCCGTCGAAGCGGGTGGCGATGACTGTCACCCAGAGCTGGTCGACGAGCGTCTCGTCGACGTTGGCCCCGAAGATGATGTTGGCCTCCGGGTGGGCGGCCTCCTGAACGACCTTCGCGGCCTCGGAGACCTCCATCAGGCTCATGTCGGGACCGCCGGTGATCGAGAGCAAGATCGAGCGAGCGCCGTCCACCGACGTCTCGAGCAGCGGCGACGACACCGCGCGCTCGGCTGCTGAGACGGCGCGGGTCTCCCCCGTGCCCATCCCGATCCCGAGCAGGGCCTGGCCCGCGTCGCGCATCGTCGTCCGCACATCGGCGAAGTCGAGGTTGATCAGTCCGGGGAGGGTGATCAGCTCGGAGATCCCCTGAACGCCCTGGCGCAGGACGTCGTCGGCCACCTGGAAGGCTTCGATCATCGTCGTGGTCCGGGCCAGCACCGAGAGCAGGCGCTCGTTGGGGACCACGATCAACGTGTCGACCTCGGCGCTCAGCGCCTCGATGCCCTCCTCGGCCTGCTTCGCACGGCGCGTGCCCTCGAATCGAAACGGCTTGGTGACGATCCCGACGGTCAGCCCGCCCACGTCCCGGGCGAGCCGCGCGACGACCGGCGCTGCCCCAGTCCCGGTGCCGCCGCCGACCCCAGCGGTCACGAACACCATGTCAGACCCCTTCAGGAGCCGCTTGATCTTGTCCTGCTCCTCGAACGCGGCCCGGTAGCCGAGCTCGGGGTTCGAGCCGGTCCCGAGGCCCCGCGCGACGCCGCTGCCGAGATGCACCGTGACGTCGGCTGTGGACTGCTGAAGGGACTGGAGGTCCGTGTTGATCGCCATGAACTCGACGCCAGGGATCCGGGCCTCGATCATCCGGTTGATCGCGTTGACCCCGGCACCGCCGACTCCGACCACACGGATCACCGGCAGGTGCGGCCGCGGCGGTCCGTGATAGTCGCCCAGCCCGGGCTCGTCGCGGCCGTAGGTGGGGCCCTCGACGTCGTGGGCATCGTCGGAGAAGATCCGGTTCAGGCGCTCCCTCGGCTCACGCGGCCAGGACTCGCGCTCCTCCACCCGGTAGGCCCGCACGCGCTCGGGATCCGGGGGGCTGTCCGGCTCGGAGTCAGGGATCTCGCGCTCGGCGGGTTCGGGGCCCGGCGCCTCCTCGCGATCGCCCACCGCTCGGGTGTCCTCCTCGGGCTGCTCGCCAGCAGTGGAGCGGAACAGGTCGGCGAGTGGTCCCTCGCGCATGCTGGCCCGCCTACGACGCGCCATTCGTCAAAACCTCCTTGGCCAGCTCGCGGTAGTAGTTGGCGGCGTTGCCGTTCGGATCGTACTTGAGCACGCTCGAACCGCGAACCGGGGCCTCTGCGAACTTGATCGCCTTGCGGATTCGCGACTTGAAGACCAGCTCGCCGAAGTTCTCCTCGAGGATCTCCACCGCTTCCTTGGCGTGAACGGTGCGCGAGTCCAGCATTGTCGGCAGGATGCCCTCGATGTCGACGCGGGGGTTGAGGTTCTCGCGAATCATCTGCAACGTGTTCTGGAGCTGGACGAGCCCGCGCATGGAGAGATACTCGCACTGGACGGGGACGATCACCTTGTCCGACGCCGTGAGCGCGTTCACCGTCAGCAGGCCCAGGCTCGGCGGGGTGTCGATGCAGACGAAGTCATAGTCGTCCACGACGGCCGACAGGGCCTTCTCCAGCGATCGCTCGCGGCCGATCTGCATGCTCATGGCAATCTCGGCGCCGGCGAGGTCGATGGAGGCCACGGCGATGTCGATCTCCCGCTGCTGGATCACCTCGCGAATCGGGACGTGGTCCACCAGCACGTCGTACATGCTGCCCTCGACCTTGTCGGGGTCGATCCCCTGGCTCATCGTCAAGTTGCCCTGCGGGTCGAGGTCCACCGCCAGGACCCGGTGACCGGACTCGGAGAAGGCGACGGCCAGGTTCAGCGTGGTGGTCGTCTTCGCCACCCCGCCCTTCTGGTTCGCAAACGAGATGATCTTCGCCCGACGTTCGGATTCATCCCCGATGTGCGCGCCGGGAAGCTTCCCCGGCCCCGCGGCCCGGGTTGGCGCGAGCGCCTCGTTTGCGCTGATCCGCCCCTCGTCGGAGGGATCCGGCTCAGCCTGATTGACCGGGGGCGAGGACGCCGCCGTCGGCTGCTCGGGCTCGGCACTCTCGGGCTCGGCACTCTCGGGCTCGGCGCCCTGGGGCTCCTCCGGCTCGGGCGCCGGCGGCTCGGACTCCACCGGGTCGGACTCCACCGGGTCGGGCTGCACCGGCTCCTCCCATGACCAGGGATCGTCCGGCACCGCGTCTTCGGTGGGCACGTCGCCGTTTGCCGAGTGCGGCTGGCCCTTGTCGGGCAGGTTCGGCTTGAAACCGCGGTTGAAGAGACCCATTGATCGCGCTTATTCGCACGTGATCGTGCGTTTCCTTCCCATGAGAGAGCATCATCATTCCGCCGGAAGCCTCGGCCAGAATATTCCGGTGGCAGCTCGCCTTCGGCTACGTCCCCCGCCGGGCTAAGGCGCAAGCCTGACCCGGCAGGTCCGCACGTTGCTACCGCGACTTCGTCGCTAGCCCAAGCGGGCTTTCGTTCAGCCCGGGCAGAGGGCACCGATGTATGTTCCTGCGACGTCCGAGCTGCTCGACAAGCGCTTGGTGATCGTCACCGGGAAGGGCGGGGTGGGCAAGTCGACCGTCGCCCTGGCCCTCGGTCTTGCCGCCGCGCAAGAGGGCCGGCGAACGATCGTCTGCGAGGTTTCCTCGCAGGAGCACACCTCCCACGTCTTCAACCGGGCCGAGGTCGGCTTCCACGAGGTCGAGATGGCGGACAACCTGTGGGCGATCTCGATCGACCCCGACGAGGCGATGCGCGAGTACGTCCTGCTTCAACTGAAGGTGCGGGCGATGCGCGACCTTCTGTTCCGCTCCCGGATCTTCACCTACCTGACGGCAGCCACGCCTGGCCTCCGTGAGCTGGTGACGATCGGGAAGATCTGGGAGGTTGCTCAACCCGACCGCAAGGTGAAAAAGGGGCGCCACTACGACCTCGTCATCGTCGATGCTCCGGCAACCGGCGCGGGCGTCGGGTTCCTGCAGACGCCGCGCACGTTCGCGAACATCGCGCGGGTCGGACCGATCAAGGCGCAGGCGCAGGCGCTCGAGACATTCATCGTCAACCACCGGAAGACGGGAGTCGCGATCGTCGCCCTGCCCGAGGAGATGCCCGTCAACGAGACCGTGGCGCTCGAGCGCCAGTTGACCGAGGAGGTCGACGTCGCGGTCGACCGCGTGTACATGAACGGGCTCTACCCGGAACGCTTCTCGGCGGACGAGGTTGAGCGGCTCGCGGAGGCGTGCGGCAACGCCAACGGGCCGCTTCGCGGGACGTACCGTGCCGCGCTCAGCCAGAGCCGCCGCGCCGCAGCGCAACGCGAGCAGCTCGCTCGCCTCGCGGAGCTGGTCACCGCGCCCGTCCGAACGCTCCCGTTCGTCTTTGCGCCGGCGCTCGACGTCGAGCAGATCCGCGAGCTGTCCGAGACCGTCGACTGATGGGCTGATGGCGAGCGTCGCTGAGCTACTCGACCGCAAGCGCGTCTGCATCTGCGCGGGCTCGGGCGGGGTCGGGAAGACCACCAGCTCGGCCGCGATTGCGACCGGGATGGCGGCACGCGGCAAGAAGGTCGTCGTCCTGACAATCGACCCCGCAAAGCGACTCGCGGACTCGCTCGGGCTGCCCGAGCTGGGAAACGAGGAGCGCCAGGTGGACCCCGCCCTGTTCGCGAAGGCGGGGATCGAGACCCAGGGCGGCGAGCTGTGGGCGATGATGCTCGATGCGAAGGCGACCTTCGACGAGCTGGTGCGCCGCCACGCCCCCGACGAGGAGACGCGCGACCGCATCCTGGAGAACCGCATCTATCAGCAACTCTCTGCCGCCCTCGCCGGCTCCCAGGAGTACATGGCGATGGAGAAGCTGTTCGAGCTGCACGCCGAGGATCGGTACGACCTGCTGGTTCTGGACACACCGCCGACCCGCAATGCGCTGGACTTCCTGGACGCGCCCCGGCGTCTGATGCAGTTCATCGAGGGGCGCGCTCTCCAGGTCTTCATGCGCCCCACCGGCCTTGGCATGCGCGTCTTCGGGCGCGGGACCTCGATGATGTTCTCCATCCTGCGGCGGGTCACCGGCGTCGAGGTGCTGGAGGATCTGTCGGAGTTCTTCCAGGCGTTCAGCGGCATGCTGGGCGGCTTTCGCGAGCGAGCCAAACGCGTCAACGAGCTGCTCGCGAATCCCGAGACGTGCTTCCTGGTGGTCTGCGCGCCGCAGGGCGAGCCGATCAGCGAGGCCGTCTACTTCCACCGCAAGCTGGTCGAGGCAAAGCTGCCGTTCGGCGGCGTGATCGTGAACAAGGTGCACTACGAGAGCGAGCTCCCGGATTACGGTGAGGGATTCCCACGGGAGCTGGAAGACGCGCTGGGTGACCAGGAGCTCGCGCGGCGGGTCCTCTCAAACTACGACGACTACCGGGCGCTCGCGGCTCGCGACCAGCGCAACATCAGGCGGCTGACGGCCGAGATGCAGGCGCGCGCGGTGATTCAGGTCCCCCACCTGGACGTCGACGTCCATGACCTCTCCGGGTTGATGGAGATCAACCGCTACCTGTTCGCCGCCGGGCCCAAGGAGCGGACGGCGATCGCCGCCGCCTGAGGCGCGTCCCTGGGCTCCCGCGGCAGGCCCGGCCCCGGGCCGAGGCCCGGGGCCGCAACCTGCCAGGGTGATCGGGGGGAGGAGGTTCTGCGCTCAGGAGACCCGACGTTCTGGGGGCGGCGCGGCGCGGCCGCGGCGGCGGTCGTAGCTCAGCTCGCGCACGTTCCAATCAGTCGGCTCCGGACGCGGGAAGAGATAGGCGACGCGGTCGGCGAGCGGCTGGCGCTCAGGCGACCGTCCGTCCGGATGCTCCGCGACCTGGCTCGGCGCCGGAGCGTCGATCCATGCGGCGAGATGCGCCTGGCGCCCGTTTTGACCGCTGGTGAACACGTTCTCCTCCTCCTGGTGGGGAACTCGCTCGACCCTCATTCGACCCTCGGGACCAAGGACCTGCATCACCTGCGTGTCCTCCGCCGGTGGGCGGTCCTGCCAATCCGCGGAAACATCAAGCAAAGGCTGCTCGTCCGGGTCCTCCGGCTGCTCAGGCGGGAGCTCCTCCTCAGGCCGGACCTCCTCCTGGTCGTCGACAGGCAGGTCCCATTCCTCCGAGCCGCCTCGTTGGGTGGTCTCGCCCTCGCCCACGGCCAGCCCATCGGCGAGCAGGATCTCGTCGGCGGTTGCGCGCAGGTCGGCGCCGAGGTGGCCGCAGGCGGCATCCCTGAGGATGGCGCGAGCCAGCTCCTCGATCGCGGCCACGGTCTCAGCGGCCGTCGGAGCACCGTCGCCCGCCGGAGCCGGCTCGCCACTCCACAGCTCCCGCTCGAGGGCGAGCCCGCGGTCCACGATCGCCTTGATTTCGGGGCGCTGCTCGGGCTCGGCGCACAGGGCAGCGACCCGCATCGCCAGGCCCAGGTCTGCCGGACCGCCGCCTTCGAGCACGAACCGGAGAGCCAGCAGGTAATCGTTCAGCGCCTCGAGGGCGACGTTTCGTTCCAGGCCGGCCTCGAAGCGCGAGATCGCCCGCGCCACGGCCCCCGGTTTCCGCGAGCGGTCCTGCCCAAGCGAGGTCGAGCGGTACGCGAGCACCCGCGAGAGCGTGGCCAGGTCGCCCAGCGTGTCCTCGGCGAGCCGGTAGCCGCCACGTCTTGGGCGCCCGGCGCCGGTCGCGATCCGCCGCCAGCGATCCCCGCCGGCGCGTGTCCACGCATAAGGGCCCAGGGCCACGCCTCCGGCCTGGAAGAGGCGAAGCGCCGTGATCAGCTGGCGGAGGGCCTCCACGGAACGGGCGGCAGCATCTGGGCCTCGCTCTTCGTCATCGGCTGGCTCGGCGGGGTTGATCCGCGCCGCGGCGAGGAAGGTGGGCTCCCAGCCGGCAGTGCCTGTTCCCTCCGAGGCCCGCGCCTCCGCCGGCACCTCGACCGTGTCCGCCCGAACGATCGTCGCGGTTGCCAGCTCGAGACGCACCACGGGCATTCGCAGGCCGCGAAGCGGAACCACCACCTCGATCTCGTCTTCCCGCGTTTGGCCGCCGGCCTCGAGCTCGGCGATCGCTTCATCCAGCCGCTCACGGTCGAGCGAGAAGTCGGTGGAGTCCGCCCACAGACGGCACAGGAAGACCGTGCCGGCGAGCTCGGCGCGCGCGCGGGCGTCCGGCGGGACGTCGATCCCGAGCTCCTCGAGATAGGGGCCCGCCAGCTCCGCGGATTCGATCGCCGCGCACGCCGAGCCGAACGAGTCGAGCTGGAGCAACGCCGGAGCGTTGTCGCGAACGAAGCGCCCAGTGAGCGGGACGTACCGAGGGAGAGGCGAGCGGCTACCGGTCTCCTCCAGGTCATAGGGAATCTGATGACCCGCGACCACCAGTTCGCGGAAACGCTTCGCCGCGTCCCGGGCCATCGTGTGAAGGGCCTCTGGAGCAACCAGGTCGCGCATGCCGGGGGGCTTCGCGCGGACGCGAAGCGCTCCTCCCCTGCAACTCGCGTTGCAGCTATCCGGTCAGAAGCGGATCAGGCCGCGACTACGGTTTCGTGCTGCCGGTCGCCGTTCACGAGCCAGCGGCGCCCGTAGGCACGCATGTCCTCGATCAGGGGCACCAGGGCGCGACCCTTCTCGGTCAGCCCGTACTCCACCCGGGGAGGGACCTCCGGGTAGGTGCGCCGCTCCACGATCCCATGCTCCTCGAGGGCCCGCAGCCGCAGCGATAGCGTGCGCGGGCTGATTCCCTCGAGCGACCGCTCGAGCTCGCAGAAACGCTGGCTGCCGCCGGCCAGATCGCGAATCACGAGCAACGTCCACTTGCCGGAGATGATCTCCGCACAAGAGCCCACTGGACAGGGATTCTCGGCCATTTTCCTCCGGGGTCGAGGCGACAGTGACTCGGTCTGGTGCCCGACCGCCAACGCCGAGTATAGCTCAATGCTTTACGAACTGAAGTGAGTCTGCGGGGCTCTCGCCATGGTCCGTGGGCGTACCCGCGACCTGCTCGATCCCGCTCGCCCGCTGACCCTCTGCGGCGAGCATGAGCTTGAAATCGTGCGCGCTCGAGGCCACCTCGAAGGCGACCTCCTCCTTGATGTTGCCGGCGACCACGTGCTTGAGCAGCGCCTGGTCGAAGGTCTGCATCCCGTAGTACTCGCCCTCGGCGATCACCTCGGTCACCCGACCGGTCTCCTGCGGATTGAGGATCAGATCCTGGACACGGCCGGTGACCACCATCACCTCGCAGACGGCCACGCGGCCGTTCCCGTCGACCCGTGGTACGAGGCGCTGCGAGACCGCCCCCCGCAGCGTGGAGGCCAGCATCACCCTTGCCTGCTGTTGGAGGTGCGGCGGGAAGAAGTCGACGATCCGGTTGATCGTTTCGGTCGCGTCGAGCGTGTGGAGCGTGGACAGCACCAGGTGTCCCGTCTCGGCGGCGGCAAGCGCCGTGCGGACCGTCTCCTCGTCGCGCATCTCGCCGATCAGGATCACGTCCGGGTCCTGTCGCAGGACGCGGCGCATCGCCCTGGCGAAGCTCTCCGTGTCGTGACCGACCTCGCGCTGGTTGATGATCGACAGCTTGTCCCGGTGCAGGTACTCGATTGGGTCCTCGAGGGTGACGACATGGCGGGAGCGGGTCGAGTTGATGTGGTCGATCATCGCCGCCAGGGTCGTCGACTTTCCCGAGCCGGTCGTGCCCGTGAGCAGGATGATCCCTCGCGGCTCCTCGGCCAGCGTGCGGATCACCTCCGGCAACGCGAGGTCGTCGATCGTCCGCACCTGGAAGGGAATCGCGCGGCAGGCGATCGAGATGTACCCGCGCTGGCGAAAGGCGTTGACCCGGAAGCGCGAGAGCCCTGGAATCTCATATGAGAAGTCGGCTTCACCCTCCTTGGCGAACTCCTCCTGCAGATGCTCATCTCTGAGGATGTGCTGGAGGGCGTCCTTGGCGTCCTCCTCGCTCAGCGGGTCGGCGTCGTCGATCGGCTGCAGCGCACCGTGCACCCGCGCCATGGGGGGCGAGGCAACCTTGACGTGCAGGTCCGAGCCTTCATGCTCGACCACAAAGCGCAGCGCTGCGTCGATATCGAACGCCATCAGGACCCTTATCGGGCCCCTCGCGAATGGCCTTTAGGCGCCCGGCTTAGGACTGCTCAGCTGCTTGCTTGCGCGCGTTGCGCACCGCGCCGATCGACGTGCGTGCGGCCTTGGCGATCTCGCCCTCAGTACGCTCGGGATCGCGTGCGATCTCGAACCTGACCACCGCCTTGGAACGCAGCTTTGCGCGGGCATCGATACCGATGTCGCCCGCCGCCTCCAGGGCGTCATCGACGGCCCGCTCGCGCCGGCAGGACAGGCAGTAGTGACGACCGTCGGGGTCCTGGACCCAGTGCGGGGGCGCCGACCCCTCGGCGAGCCCTTTCGTCCACGTGCTCTTCATCTCGCAGCGGGCGCAGGTCCACTCCGCGGGCTGAGCCTTGGTTGCAGTTGCGGTGCCGATGGTGATCCTCCGTTTCCTTCAGGGAGCGTGGGGTGCTCTTCGCGCGAGCGACGATGACGCCGCCCGGCGAAGGTCTCGCCGCCTCAGGCGACTTCGCGCAGCTTCTGAGCCTCAGCCAGGCTCTGGAGCTTCTTGAGCGACTGATTCTCGATCTGGCGGATTCGCTCGCGGGTGACGTTGAATGTCCGCCCGACCTCGTCCAGCGTGCGCGGGTGCTCGCCGCCCAACCCGTAGCGGAGCTCGAGCACGCGCCGCTCGCGGTATGAGAGGTTCTCGAGTGCCTCGCGCAGGGCCTCCTTGGTGAGCAGGTCAGCGGCCCGCTCGAACGGCGACTCCGCCTTCTCGTCGGCGATGAACTGACCGAACTCGGACTCCTCCTCGTCGCCGACGGGCTTCTCGAGCGAAACCGGGGCCTGCGCCGAGCGCTTGATCTGATCGACTTCCTCGGGATCGATCCCGGTCACCTCAGCGATCTCGTCCGGGGTCGGCTCGCGGCCGAGCTCCGTGACCAGCTTCCGCTCCGCACGGCCGATCTTGTTCAGCTTCTCGACCACGTGGACGGGGATGCGGATGGTGCGCGCCTTGTCGGCGAGCGCCCGAGCGATCGCCTGGCGGATCCACCAGGTCGCGTAGGTCGAGAACTTGAACCCCTTGCGATAGTCGAACTTCTCGGCAGCCCGCACCAGGCCCAGCGTCCCCTCCTGGATCAGGTCGAGGAATGGAAGGCCCTGGTTGCGATAGTTCTTGGCGATCGAGACGACCAGGCGCAGGTTCGACTCGACCATCTTCTGCTTCGCGTCGAGATCGCCCCGCTCGATGCGCTTCGCGAGCTCGACCTCCTCCTGTGCGGTCAGCAGGCGCACCTTGCCGATGTCCTTCAGGAAGAGCTGAAGGGAGTCGGTCGTCATGTCCGGCTTCAGGTCGAGCGCGGTGGCCTTGCGGCGCTTGCTCCGCTTGTCCGACTCCGTCTCGGCGGCGGCGGCCGTAGCCTGCGCCGGATCGACGTCCTCGACGAGCTCGACGCCCTGACGCTCCAGGTACGCGTAGAGCTCCTCGATATCGGACTCATCCAGGTCGACCTCGGACACGGCCGTGGCGACCTCGCCGTACGAGATCACCCCGTCCTGCTGTCCCTTGACGACCAGGCCCTTGACCTCGTCGAGCTCTTGGATCTCTGCAACCAGCATTAGTTCGCTCTCGTCTTCCTTCGCTTACCTATGGGACCTTCTCGGCGTCATTCGGCTACCCGGCCCCGCACCATCCATATCGGACGTCGGTCTCAATCCGGGAGTCGCCTGCGCGAAGCGCCATCCCTTCAAGCCCGACTTTGCGACAAAAACGCGGATCGGGGCCGATCCGCGCAGCCCTTGCCCCTCGCCGGGTTGTCAAATTCCCAGTCGGAGGACTCCTCAAACGTCTGTTCGAATCGTAACCGCTATATTTTCTGAAGTCAAGTCTCCCGCCGGCAGTCAGCGTGAATGAGCCTGCTTTATGAGCTGATTGTTGCGCATCCGCCGGCCGGGCCCGAGAGCCGGTGGTCAGTGTGAGAACACCGACGGGCAGCGGGGGTTACGAGCTGGGCGCCGGCGCAGGCGTCCGTCGAGCACGATGGAATACGCGCTGAATGGCCGACTCCGAGCAGACCCCATCCAAGCCTGAGGCCGGCGAGCAGCCTGCCGAGCAGGGAAGCGTGTTCGGCAACCTCCCCGGCAGCCGCCCGGGAGTGCGAAGCCCGCGTCGCGGCAAGGGCCGGGGCGCCGGAAGAGCCGGCGGCACGACCGCGAAGTCCAGCGGCAGGCAGCCGCGAGCCGCTCCGATGGGAGGGCGATCGCCGCGGGGGCCGGCGGCTCAGCCCCGGGAGGGTCCGATCGCACGCGAGCCTGCGGCCGCGGCCGACGCCGAGCACGGGGGCATCGAGGACCTTGCCTGGGCGGGCGTCGCCGTGGCAGCCGAGGCGGCGACGCTTGGTGTCCGGCTTTTGAGCCGCGCCGTGGAGGCGGTGCGCAAGCCTGCGGACCGCCGATGACGCCGGCGGCCCGCGACCCGGCAGCGCGGCGTTTCAGCGGCGTAGCGCGGTCCTGGTCGCGCGGGATCGAGGTATCGCGCGAGACGCGGCCCGCCCCCTACCTGCGGGCCTTCTGGGACCGCGCCTACCAGGAGAACATCACCGGGCTGGCGGGCATGGTCGCCTACAACCTGTTCCTGGCGCTTTTCCCGTTCGCGCTCCTGGTCCTGTTCATCTTCGGGCGCGTGATCCAGAGCCCCAGCGTCGAGGAGAGCGTTATCAACGACCTTCAGCGCCTGTTCCCCGCCGTCGAGCTGAACACCCTGAGGAACACGCTGGCGCACATCCGCGACAGCTCCACGACGATCGGCGTGGCGGCGGCGGTCGGCGCAATCTGGATCGGCACCTCATTCTGGGGCGCGATGGACACCGCTTTTTGCCGGATCTACCACGTCCAGTGCCGAGGCTGGCTGGAGCAGAAGCGCTTCGCCCTCGGGATGCTGCTCGTGGTCATGCTGTTCCTCGCGGCCAGCGTGGTCGTGCCCACCCTCGAGGGCGCGCTGGTCTCGAGCGCCGGAGACCTTCCCTTCGGCCTTTCCCGAATCCATGGCCTCGCCAGCGCGGTGCTCCTGTTGGCGGCCCTGGCCGGGACGTTCCTGCTCTGCTGCGTCATCTACTACCTGGTGCCCAAGGGACACGTGCCATGGCACGGAGTGTGGCCCGGTGCCCTGTTCGTCACCGTGACCACGGGCATTGCGAACGCCGTCTATCCCTTCTATCTGGCGCAGGTCTCCAGCGTCGGGGAGGTCGGCGGGACGATCGGCTTCGTCCTCATCGCGATGGTCTGGTTCTACCTGGTCAGCCTCGGCCTGATGGCGGGAGGCGTGATCAACGCCCTCCGCTACGAGCTCCGCGACACCGGCGAGCTGCGAACGCCGTCATCGTCATCCGCCGACGCTGACTAGCCGTAGCGTCCGCCCAGGGGGGCTCTGCCCCCCTGGGCGCCGCATGGCGGCGCCTCCCCCCGGCTATCCGTAGCGTCCGCCCAGGGGGGGCTCTGCCCCCCTCGGCGCCGCATAGCGGCGCCTCCCCCCGGCTATCCGTAGCGTCCGCCCGTGACCTCTCGGAGCTTTGGGCGGTCGTGCCGGGCTTGCACGGTGCGCACGGTGCCGGAGCGAGAGCGCATCACCAGCGACTCCGTGGTCGCATGGCCGTCGCCCAGGTAGCGAACACCCTGGAGCAGGTCGCCGTCGGTCACCCCCGTAGCGGCGAAGAAAGCGTTGCTCCCGCCCACCAGCCGGTCGACGTCCAGCACCTCGTCGAGGTCGTATCCCGCGTCGATGGCTGCCTGGCGCTCGGCGTCGTCCCGGGGCCACAGCCGGCCCAAGAGCTGACCGCCCAGGCACTTGATGGCTCCGGCTGAGAGCACGCCCTCCGGCGTGCCGCCGATCCCCCACAGCAGGTCCACCCCGGTTCCCTGGGTCACCGCGAGCAGGGCAGCTGCGACGTCCCCGTCGCCGATGAACCGGATCCGCCCGCCGGCCTCCCGGACCTCCGTCACGGTCTCCTCGTGGCGGGGACGATCGAGCATGATCACGGTGACGTCGCCGACCTCGACGCCCCTGCGCTCGGCGACCCGCCGGACGACGTCCGCGAGCGGGTCGGTCAGGCTCAAGCAGTCCGCGATCTTGGGGCCGCCGGCGATCTTCTCCATGTACACGCAGGGGCCGGGGTCGAACATCGTGCCGCGCTCCGAAAGCGCGATCACGGCGAGCGCTGACGGCTGGCCCTGGGCGGTCAGCCGCGTGCCCTCGAGCGGGTCGACCGCGATGTCGACCTCCGGCGGACTGCCGTCGCCGATCCGCTCGCCGTTGTAGAGCATCGGCGCCTCGTCCTTCTCGCCCTCGCCGATCACGACCATGCCGTCCATCGGCACCGTGTCGAGCATCAGCCGCATCGCGTCGACGGCCGCCTGGTCGGCCGCCTCCTTCTCGCCCCGGCCGACCCAGCGGGCCGCAGCGAGCGCCGCGGCCTCCGTGACTCGGACGAGCTCCAGCGCGAGATTGCGATCCGGCCTGGTGCCCGAGCGGACGTCGTGCGAGATGACGCCCGGTTGGTCGGCCTCAACGGCCACGTCAGACAGTGCCTGGGGCTTTGCGCTCCCGCTTCTGTCCGACCTGGGCGCGAAGGAATCCGGTGGCCGCGATCGCGATCGCCCCCAGGAGGGCGAGCCAGTACCCCCAGTCGAGGCCGACCCCGATCTCGGCGGTACCCGAGCCGGGCCGGTCGATGATGCCGTTGTAAAGGATCAGGACCGTGGCAATCAGCCCCGCCACCATCGTCAGCTCGCCGGGCGCCCACGTGAGTTGGTGGCCGCGGACGATGATCCAGGCCAGGATCAGCGGCGCCAGGGCGCCGAGGATGAGGAGCCAGCGCATGATCGGGAAGGTCTCGAAGCCGGTGCAGGTGTAGTCATTGGTGCCGCAGATGAATCCCTGTCCGGAATCGCGAACAGCATTGTGGTCGAGCGTGTACCAGGGCAGGAACAGGAGGCTGAACAGCAGCACCCCTCCCCCGAAGGCGCCCAAGAGCACGCGGTTGCGGTCCAGGCGCGAGAAGTCCATCGGCGCGAGCTTAGCCGAGTCAGCCGCCCACAGCAGCGATTTCGAATAGGGTCGCCAGCCCGATGAGCCGCTGGGGGCTGACGGTGCCACTGCCCAACCTTCCGCTGCGCGAGCACGCGGAGTTGGTTCGCCGCGCCGAGGCGGCCGGCTACACCGACCTGTGGAGCGGCGAGACAGCGGGGCCCGACGGCTTCACGCCGCTGGCGCTGTCCGCCACCTGGACGGAGCGGACCCGCCTCGGCACCGGGGTGGTCGGTGTCTTCACCCGCGGGCCTGCGCTGCTGGCGCAGCAGGCGGCCGCCCTTTCCGACGCCAGCAACGGCCGGTTCGTGCTCGGCATCGGCGCCTCCTCGGACCGGATTGTCGAGGGCTGGAACCAGATTCCGTTCGAGAAGCCGCTGACCAAGATGTCGCAGACGCTCGAGTTCCTGCGGACCGCGTTCTCCGGGGAGCGCACGTCGACGGGCTTCAAGCTCGAGCAGGCGCCCGCGGAGCCCCCGCCGATCGTGCTAGCGGCGCTGCGGGGCAAGATGCTCAGGCTGGCGGTCGAGAAGGCGGACGGTGCGTTCACGAACTTTCTCCCGCTGGCGGCGCTTCCAAAGGTCACCGAGCAGCTCGAGGGAGCCCCGCAGGGCTTCGAGCTGGCGTGCCGCTTCTTCTGCGTGCCGGGCGACCGGGACCAGTTCGAGCCCCTGGCCCGGTTCATGTTCGCCTCCTACGTCACCGTGCCCGTCTACGAGGCGTTCTTTCGCTGGCTCGGCTACGGCGAGCAGATCGACGAGATGGCCGCCGCCTGGAAGGCGAAGGACCGCGAGGCAGCCGTCGGCGCCGCGCCCTGGGAGGTAATCGAGGACACCTTCATCTTCGGCACGCCCGAGGAGATACTCGATCGGCTCAAGGCATACGTGGCGGGCGGCATCACCCTGCCGGTCCTGACCCCGATCACCACTCCCGACAAGCTCGGCGAGCTGATCGAGGCGCTGGCCCCAAGCTAGTTCGCCGGGCGGGCGAGCGACAGGGCGAAGAGCTCGTCGGGGTCGGTCCACCACTCGACCATCTCGAGGCCCGCCTCGGCGTAGATGCCGCCGAGTCCCTCCCGGGCGAACTTGGTCGAGATCTCCGTCCTCATCTCCTCCCCGCGATCGAACGCGACGCTCATTCCGAGCGAAGAGATGTGGACCACCTGACGTGCGAGCGAGCGTAGGCGGATATCCACCCAGAGGTTCTCGTGGTCCCAAAAGGCAACGTGCTCGAACGCGTCGAGGTCGAAGTCGCCGCCGAGCTCGCGGTTGAGCACGTTGAGCACGTTCTTGTTGAACGCAGCCGTCACCCCGGCGGGGTCGTTGTAGGCGGCCTCCAGGGAATCGCGATCCTTGACGAGGTCGGTGCCGAGCAGAAAGTGATCGTCCGGTCCGAGGAGGTTCGCAACCCGCGCCAGGAAGCTGGCGCGCTGCGCGGGCTCGAAGTTCCCGATCGTTCCCCCGAGGAAGGCGATCACTCGCGGCCCTGCGAGCGGTATTCGCTCCAGGTCGCGCTCGAAGTCGCAGACGAGACCATGCACGGTGATCCTGTACTCGCCGGCGACCGCCTCCGCAGTGTCGCGTGTGATCTGCTCCGAGATGTCCACCGGTGCGTATGCCTCGAGACAGCCGGCCTCGCGCATCGCGTCGAGCAGGACGCGGGTCTTGCTCGCCGAGCCGGACCCGAGCTCGATCAGCGTGGTGGGGTTTCCCGCCGTCGCACAGATCCCGGCGGCGTGGTGCTCGAGGATCGCGCGCTCAGCGCGAGTCGGGTAGTACTCGGGCAGCGCGGTGATCGCCTCGAACAGCTCCGAACCGCGCTCGTCGTAGAAGTAGCGCGGGGAGAGCTCCTTGAAGGGCTTCGTGAGACCGGCGCGCACGTCCGCGGCCATTCCCGACAGGGGCCCGCCGGGTGGCAGGTGGATGTCGATGGCGATTGGCTCGCGGGCGACGGTGGTGTTCAGCGGATCCACGGGTTCCTGCTTCTGACTCGGCTGACGCTCATACGTTGCAGTACGGCCTTCTCACCATCCCGGTTCAAGCGTCCTTCGCGCAGCGCAGCCCGGCGAAGAGCTGCCGACGCTCGGGGAGGTCCCAGTTGCGGAAGCTGGTTCGGATCACATTGCGGCGGGTCGCCCAGGAGCCCCCGCGCAACACCTTGTGGGCGTCGCCAAAGAATGCCTCGGAGTACTCACGATAGGGGAAGGCCTGAAAGCCGGGGTAGGCCTCGAAGTCGGAGCTGGTCCACTCCCAGACGTCGCCGACCATCTGCACCGCCCCGCAGTCGGATGGCGCGTCTGCATAGGCGCCCGCCTCGGCGCAGCCGAAGGCGAGCTGATCGAGGTTGGCGCGCTCTCGATCGGCTCCCGCGGCCGCCAGCTCCCATTCCTCCTCGCTGGGTAGCCGCTTGCCCGCCCAGCGGGCGAAGGCGTCGGCCTCGTGCCAGGAGATGTGGACCACGGGCTGGTCGGGGTCGAGCGGCTCGCGGCGCCCCATCGCCGTGCGAGACCACCCTCCCTCCCGCTCGGCTTCCCAGTACATGGGGGACTCGGCCCGCGTATCGGCGACGAACTCGGCATAGGCGCGGTTGGTGACCGGCGTGCGGTCAATCCAGAACGGCTCCACCTCGACCACATGGCGAGGACGTTCGTTGTCGTACGCGAAGCCGCTCTCAGCGGCGCCGATCTCCACTCCCCCACCCTCGACGAGCACCATCTCCGGCCCTTCGGAGTCGGCCGGCGGCGGCCGTTCGATCTGCCCTGGCTCGTAGCCCTCAACCAGCTGGATCAGCTGCAGCATGGTCTCGTTGTGCTGGTGCTCGTGGGCGATCAGCATCTCGTAGACGAAGCCCCCGGCCACCAGCGGGTCCTCGATCGAATCGAGGTCGACCCGGGCGAGGACGTCCAGCGCACGCTCGCGCACCTCGCTGAGGTAGACGCGAAGCTTGTCGCCGCGAAGGATCGGCAGCTTGCCGCGGGTCGCCCTTGGGTTCTCGATCGCGTTGTACAGGCGGCCCAGTTCCCCGTGCAGAGGCTCCTGGCGACCCACCGTCTCCACCAGCCACAACTCCTCGAAGTTGGCGATGTGGCCCAGGTCCCAGGCCAGGGGGCTGAGGATCGGCGCATAGACGTTGTTCAGCTGCTCGTCGGAGAGCGGATCGACCAGCCAAAGAGTCCGCTGCCGCGCCTCGGCCAGGCGCTCCGCGATCCCATTCTTTTGGGGGGCCTCGACCGGGGCGACGATGGCGACAGGCTAACGAGTACGACGAGCGGCCGGCAGCGGGGAATAGAGTGCCGCGCCGATGAGGATCAAGGATGCGAGCGCCCTGGTCGCCGGTGGGGCGTCCGGGCTGGGGGCCGCCACCGTCCGGGCGCTGCACGAGGCCGGCGCGGGCGTGCTGATCGCCGATCTGAACGCCGACAAGGGCGAGGCGCTGGCCGCCGAGCTCGGCGAGCGGGCCAGCTTCGTGGCGGCGAACGTGATGGAGCCCGAGCCAGTACAGGCGGCGGTGGAGGCAGCTGCGAAGGCCCACGGCGGGCTGCGGATCTCGGTCTGCTGCGCGGGGATCGGCTGGGCGCAGCGGACGGCGGGCAAGCAGGGCCCGCACGACCTGGAGATCTTCCACAACGTGCTCAAGGTCAACCTGATCGGAACCTTCAACGTGCTGCGGCTCGCGGCCGCGGCGATGGTGAACAACGATCCGGACTCCGGCGGTGAGCGCGGCGTTTGCGTGAACACCGCCTCGATCGCCGCCTTCGACGGCCAGATCGGCCAGGTGGCCTACGCGGCCTCCAAGGGGGGCATCGTCGGCCTCACCCTGCCGGCCGCCCGCGACCTGGCCGGTCGAGGGGTGCGTGTGGTGACGATCGCCCCCGGGACCTTCGACACGCCCCTCCTGGCGGCGCTGCCCGAGGAGGCGCGCACCGAGCTCGGCGCCCAGATCCCCTTCCCGAACCGCCTCGGCGAGCCGGAGGAGTTCGCGGCCCTGGCCCGCCACGTCGTCGAGAACCCGATGCTGAACGGCGAGACGATCCGCCTCGACGGCGCCCTGCGGATGCCGCCGCGCTAGCGGCCACTCGTTCAGGTGCCCTTGTCCTCCGGGTCGGCGTAGACCGGCTTGCGCCAGGGAGGCGTGATCGCGAACCCGGTGCGACGGGCGGGGCCGTCGAGGGCCTCGATCGGGACCAGAGCGAGCCGATCGGCCGGGGTCCACCGGCTCGCCCGACGCGGACGGCCGTCCTCGTGGATGTGGCCGGCGTGGCTGCCGCCCGAGACGTACAGGCGGCCGGTGGACGGCCCCCACGCCGAACGGTGGACCAGGCCGGCGTCCGAGAGCCAGCTCCCGGGGCCGCCGTCGTAGTTGTAGCCGTGATGAGAGGTGGCCCGGGCCTCGGTGCCGCCGGGCCCCACCCGGACCTGGTAGCCCTCCCAGTCATCCTGGTGTGAGCCCACGCTTCCGGGCAGGGCGCGCAGGCTCGTCGAGTCCTCGTAGTAGAGCCAGTATTGGATGTAGACGTTTCCCAGGCGCTCCCCGGAGCATCTGTCGCCACGCGCCTCGGAGCCGCCGCAGTCGACGACGTGCACGAAGGCGGTGGCGGGTTCGCCGGTGTCGGACGCCAACACGGCGCCCGAGCCGGCACCGTTCCCGCACCCGCCCTCGCGGCAGGCGCGGAAGTCGACGGGCAGCGCCGTCATCCCCTTCTCGTAGACGATCTCCGGCGCCTCGGCGGCGACCTGCGCGGCAAGCTCGGGCCCGTACGCGGCGACGAGCTCCGCCTGCGCCGAGCATTCACCGAGGAGGCGAACCGCGCAGACCAGCTCCGCCGCGATCGCGTGCGGCAGGCCCGTCGCGGACACTCGCGCCGTGGCAGCCAGCATCCCCGCGAGCAGCAGAGAGACGAGCAGAAGCAGCCCGGTCCACTCGATCGTCGCCTGCCCTCTCCCGCCGCCTCGCCCGCGATCCCCTCTCACGCGCCGACGCTAGGCGCGCCTGGTTCACCTATGGATCACGTGCGGCGAGGAAACCCACACCTGAATGAGGAGATATCCGGGCGGCGCTAACGAATCACACTAGTTGCCAAGCCGGCCACACAGATCGACCAGCTTGCCCGTGACGTTGATCGAGGTCGGATTGTCGTCCACGTCGAGGGTGGCAAAGATGCGGCCACTCAGGTACCAGATCCCTGGCTCTTCGGTTACGGGGTGGCCGGGAAAGATCCCGTGGCCCGTCACGTGGAGGGTTGCGGTGCCATCGGGTTGACGCCGCGCGTTAAACGACCCAGTGGCCAGGACGACGATCGACTTGCGGGTATCGAGGTTGGTCAACGTCTGCTTGTTGGCCGGAAAGACCGCGATCTGCTTGACGAGGTTGCCCGACTTGTCGGTGAACGAAGTGACGATTTCCCGACCCGTCGTCTGGACCAGGACCGGGAAGGCGCACTGGTCGGTGATGCGGACATCGTCCTGGCCGGGGACGATCTCCCGCGTCGGCTTGTCGGCGTTTGCCGCGGGCGCGACCGCGAATGCAACGAGCACGGTCGACAGAGCGGTCGAAAGAAGCAGGGGTCCGCGCTGCATGGGGGCGATCCTCCCGATGCGCCAGCGCGGTGTCAAGCCCCTACCTGGAAGCAGCTACCCGAGATAGAGTCGCCCTCGATGGCAAGCGCCGACGAGCTTCAGCCGCAGGCCAGGAAGAGCTCCTGGCGCCCCTGGGCGCTGGGCATCGCCGTGCTTCTGGTGCTGATCCTGATCTTCCAGAACTCCCAGGAAGTGAAGGTCGAGTTCCTGTTCATCGACACCACGACACCACTGATCTTCGCCCTGCTGATCGCCGCGGTCCTCGGCGCCGTGATCGGCTACGTCGGCCCGCTTGTGCGACGGCACCGCCGCGAGGGCGGCGGCTGACCCTCTAGAGCTCCTGCACCTGGGCCGCGATCTCGGTGGCCGCCTGCTTGGCGTCCGAGAACAGCATCGAGGTGTTGTCCCGGTAGAAGAGGTCGTTGTCGATCCCGGCAAAGCCGGGGCTCAGGGAGCGCTTGATCACGATCACTTCGTGCGCCTCGTTGACCTCGATGATCGGCATGCCGGCGATCGGGCTCGAGGGATCGTCCTTGGCGGCCGGGTTGGTGACATCGTTGGCGCCGATCACGACCGCGACATCGGTCTGCGGCATCTCCGGGTTGATCTCGTCCATCTCCTTGAGCTGCTCGTAAGGGACATCCGCCTCGGCCAGCAGGACGTTCATGTGGCCCGGCATCCGGCCGGCCACCGGGTGGATCGCGTAGCTGACCCGGACCCCATGCCGCTCGAGCTCGCTGGCGAGCTCCTTGACCGCGTGCTGCGCCTGGGCGACCGCCATTCCGTAGCCGGGAACGAAGACGACCGAGTCGGCGTAGCCGAGCTTGATCGCGGCGTCCTGGGCCCCGATCGAGTGCACGGGGCGCTCCTCGCCGGCGACAGCCCCGCCGGGGGCCACGGCGCCAAACCCGGCGAACAGGAGGTTGCCCACCGAGCGGTTCATCGCCCGGCTCATCTCGAGCGTGAGGATCGTTCCAGAGGACCCCACCAGGGTGCCGGCGACGATCAGGACGACGTTGTCGAGCGCGAAGCCCGCCGCCGCCGCCGCCAGGCCGGTGAACGCGTTCAGGAGCGAGATCACGACCGGCATGTCGGCCCCGCCGATCGGCAGCACGAACAGGTTCCCGAGCACGGCCGCTGCGATCAGGACGCCAACGAACAGACCCTGCGAGGGATCGGAATCATGGTTGGCGGCGAGCACCACACAGGCCGCGAGGATTCCGGCGAGCAGGATGCCGTTGACGATGTGCTGGCCCGGAAAGCGAATCGGGCGGCCGGAGATCAGCTCCTGGAGCTTCGCGAAAGCGACGTTGGAGCCCCAGAACGAGACCGAGCCGACCACCAGCGAGAACAGGATCGGGATCATCACGTCGAGCGGGATGTCCCCTCCGAGCTCGAGGCGGTGGCGAAACTCTGCCCACGCGATCAGCGCAGCGGCTCCGCCACCTACGCCGTTGTAGAGCGCCACCATCTGGGGCATCTGGGTCATCTGGATGCGCCGCGAGGCGATCCCGCCGATAAGGCTGCCGATCAGGATGCCGAGCAGGATCAAGACGCCGTTCCCGATCACGTCCAGGAACAGCGTGATCACCACCGCGACCGCCATCCCGGCGGCGGCGATCAGGTTTCCGCGGCGGGCGGTGGTCGGGTGAGTCCCCTGTCGAACCCCGTAGATGAACAGGGAGAAGGCGACGATGTAACAAGCCGTGACGAAATCGGAGCTGGGAGAGAGAGCTGCGACGGGCATCTCAGCCTTCCGCAGACCCGGCCGAACCGGACGCGTCAGCGGAGGATTCGGGCGGCTTTGGTTTCCGGCGGAACATCCCGAGCATCCGGTCCGTGACCATGAAGCCGCCGACGATGTTGATCGTCCCGAAGGCGATCGCGATCGTGCCGATCACCTTGTCGAGGGTGTCGTCGGCGGTGCCGATCACGATCAGCCCGCCGAGCATGACGATGCCGTGAATCGCGTTGGTCTGCGACATCAGCGGCGTGTGCAGAGTGGTCGGCACCTTCGAGATCACCTCGAAGCCGACGAAGGCGGCGAGGACGAAGATCGTGATCTCGGTGATCAGGTCCATCAGGCGGCCGCCCCGGCAGCTTCCCTGGCCCGCTCGTTCTTGATCTCGCCGTCATGCGTGATGCATGCCCCGGCCACGATCTCGTCGTCGAAGTCGAGGGTCAGCCGGCCTTCCGACACCAGCAGGCCGAGCAGGTTCTCGACATTCTTGGAATAGAGCTGGGAGGCGTGGGTGGCCATCTCGCTCGGCAGGTTGAGCGGGGCGATGATCGTCACCCCGCCCTCGACGACGGTCTCGCCGGCCTTGGACAGCTCGCAGTTCCCGCCGCTCTCGCCGGCGAGGTCGACGATCACCGACCCGGGCGACATCTGGCGCACGGCATCGGCGGTGATCAGCAGCGGCGCCGGACGGCCGGGCACGAGCGCGGTGGTGATGATCACGTCCTGGCGCTTGGCGGCCTCGGCGAGAGCCTCGCGTACCTGCTCGTTCTCCTCCTCGGTCAGCGGTCGCGCGTACCCGCCCTCGGCCTCCGCGTCTGGGATGAAGTCGAGCTCCAGGGGACGGCCGCCGAGGCTCGCGATCTGCTCCCAGGCGGCGCGTCGGATGTCAAACCCCGTGACCACCGCTCCCAGCCGCTTGGCGGTCGCGATCGCCTGGAGGCCGGCCACACCCGCGCCCAGCACCATCACCTTCGCCGGCGCCACGGTGCCTGCGGCGGTGGTCATCATGCCGAAGAAGCGGCCGGCCTCCCGTGCGGCCAGCAAGGTGGCCGCGTAGCCCGCCACGTTCGCCTGCGAGGAGAGCGCATCCATCGCCTGCGCACGGGTGATCCTCGGGATTGCCTCCATCGCGAAGCTGGTCACCCCGGCCTCGGCCAGCGCCCGGTTCGTCTCCGGGGAGGTCAGCGGCGCCAGGTGGCCGACCAGGACCTGGCCGGAACGCAGCCGGCCGATCTCGTCCATCGTGGGTACCGCCACCTTGGCCACGACTTCGGCGCCCCATGCCTCATCCGCCGACCCGACGGCCGCCTCGGCCTCGGAGTACTCGGCGTCGGGATGGCCGGCGCCCTCTCCGGCGCCCGACTCGACCGCGACCTCGACCTCCTTGCCCGTCAGTGAGCGGACCGAGTCCGGGATCAGCGCCACGCGGCGCTCGCCCTCCCGGGTTTCTTTGGGCACGCCTACCCGCAAAGCGGCGAGAGCGTATCCGAGCCGCGCGTAGGTGGGTCAGGCGGGCGAGGCAGCGCCCACCAGCGCAGCCAGGCGTTCGACGGTGTGCCGGCGCTGCTCGGTCTCCGGGTTGATCGGGGAAACGATCAGACGGTCCACGCCGGCCGACGCGTAGCGATCCAGCCGCTCAGCCACCTCTTCCTCGCTGCCGATCAGCGCGGTCGCGTTGACGAGCTCGTCGGGGATCGCGTTATAGGCGTCCTCGCGCTTGCCGTCCAGGTACAGCGACTGGACCTCGTCGGCGACCTCGCCGAAGCCGAAGCGGTGCGTGAGGTCGACGTAGAAATTGGTCTTGCGGCTGCCCATGCCGCCCAGGTACAGCAGCAGGCCGGCCTTGACGATCGAGCGGGCCGCGTCGAGGTCGCCGTCGATCGCCACCTGGACGGTCGGCGAGACCTCGAGCTCGGAGCGACTCCGGCTGCCCTTCGCCAGCCCGGCTTCGATGTGCTCGCCCCAGGTGGACTCGAACGCATCCGGCGAGGAGAAGATCGGAATCCAGCCGTCGCAGATCTCCGCCGCCATCTCCACCGACTTGCGGCCGATCGCGCCGACGAAGATCGGGATCCGGTTGCGCACCGGATGGAAATTGAGCTTCAGCGCCTTGCCCTCGCCGCCGGGAAGCGGCAGCTTGAAGTGCTGCCCGTCGTACTCCAGCCGGCCCTCGCGGGCGACGATCTGGCGGACGATCTCGACGTACTCCCGGGTGCGGCCCCAGGGCTTCGCGTAAGGGACTCCGTACCAGCCCTCCGAGACCTGCGGACCCGATGGACCAAACCCGAAGATGAACCGCCCCCCCGAGAGCGCGTCGATCGTGCAACCCGCCATCGCGGCGGCCGCCGGCGGCCGGGCCGGCACCTGCATGATCGCCGCGCCGAGCTGGATCGTCTCGGTCTGGGCCGCGAGCCAGGCGAGCACGCTGACCACGTCAGAGCCGTATGACTCCGCTGCCCAGACCGAGTCGAAGCCAGCGCGCTCGGCGACCCGGACGGCCTCGACGGCCTCCTCGCCCTGGGGGCCGATCCCCCAGTAGCCGAGATTGAGACCGAGCTTCAACGCCATTACTTCACGTACCCGAACTCGACCAGGTATTCGTGCGCGACGTCCTCCGGCTTCTCCTTGTCAATGGCGACGCGAGCGTTGAGCTCCTGCATCACCTTGACCGTCATGTTGGACTGCACGTTTTCGACCGTGTCGCCGAGGTCCTGCCCAGCCTCGTCCGCGGTCTGCTTCCTGACGCTGAAGAGCACGTTCCCCGCGGGCAGCACGTGCTTGTCATCCTCGAGCACGGTGTACTTATCGGGGTCGGTGAACAGTTGGGCGTCGGTGGTGAACAGGATCGACAGGTCCGCGTCGCCGTTGTCGAGCACCTCGTAGCGCAGACCGATGTCCACCGGCGTGAACTCCTTGAACTCGAGCCCGTAGTTCTGCTCCAGACCGAGCAGGCAGTCGATTCGCTGGCGGCACTCGGGCGAGCCCGCGAGCACCAGGTCCTGCGACTTCCCTTCGAGGTCGGAGATGGTGCTCACTCCGAGGTCGTCGGCCGTCTTGGTCAGCAGCCCGACCGCGTTCGCGCTCGAGAACGGCGTCGGCGGGTACGCCACCAAGTTGCGCTTGTCGAACTCGTCCTGCGAGTCCTCGAACGCCTGCTGGGCGTCGCCCGGCACGTCCTCTGGCGCCACGTCGAAGATCGAGGTCAGGATTGTCGATGTGTACTCCGGGTACGCGTCGATCTCGCCGCTGGTGAGCGCCTTGAACGCGATGGTCTCATCGCCGAGATTGAGGTCCGTGCTGACGTCGTAGCCCGCGGCCTCCAGCCCCTGGGCGTAGATCTCGGCGAGGATCAACTGCTCGTCGAAGTTCTTGGACCCGACCTTGATCGAGACCCCGTTGTTGTCCGGGTTCTCCTCGATCAGGTTCGCGCTCGTGCCGCCGCCGCCCCCGTCGCTCTCGTCGTCGTCATCTCCGCAGGCGGCGAGTCCAAAGGCCAGGGCGAACGCGGCGACCAGCGCCAGCAGCACGCGTAGACGTGGATCGTCTCTCATCGGGCGGTTCCTCTCTCGTGTGCCCCTCCGCGTGTCGGAGGCGCTGGTTCCTCTCTCGTGTGCACCCCTCCGCATCCGGAGGCGCGGGGCAATCCTATGCACACTCTCGGCACTCATGTGGACGCCTCCGTTCGCTGCAGGCGAAGGCCGCGGGGCGTGAGCGCCCACTGGACCGCGGCCAGCGTCAGCTCTACGGTCAGAGCCAGCAGGGCGACCAGGATCGCGCCGGCGAGCACTCCCTCATCCCCATAGACGTTGCGGGCGAGGATGAAGTCGCCCAGCGTGAGCACGCCTGCGAGCGGTGCGATCGTCGCGGTGGCGATGATGTTGATCGCCGCGGTACGCACGCCGGACATGATCGTCGGCACAGCCAGCGGCAACTCCACCCGCACGGCGATCTGTAGCTCGCTCATCCCCATTCCCCGGGCGGCCCCGACCGCCTGGGGATCGACCTGATGAACGCCGACGAAGGTGTTGGTGAGGATCGGCGGGATGCCCAGGACCGCCAGGGCGATCGCGACGTTGACCGTCCCGGTGCCGACGAAGGCCACCAGCAGGGCGATCAGCGCCAGCTCGGGGATCGCTCGGCCTGCGTTCCCGGCCGCGACCGCGAACAGCTCGCCCGTGCGACGGTGGCCAAGGAGGAGGCCCAGCGGCAGCGCGAGAGCAAGCGAGACGGCAAGGGCAATGCCGCTCACCTGCAGATGCTCGAGCGTCAGCTCCCACACCTGGCCGAGGCCACCCACCTGGGTGCCGCCGCCGAACGACTCCCGCTGGCTGAAGATGAAATCGACGGCGCCCGAGAACGAATCCAGCAAGGCGAGCGGGACGGTCATCAACCCATCCTGTGAGCGCGCCGCGACAGGGTGCGGAGCAGGTCCGTGCGCCTCGCGCCGCGCCCCTCACCCGCCGACCGCCAGCGGGTCAGTCGCCGCTGGACCAGCAACAGGACCACGTCGAAGGCGATTGCCATCCCGATCAGGAGTGTGCTGGCGGTGACGACACCGGTGTGGAATGTGATGTTCGAGCCGGTGACGATCTCCGAGCCGAGGCCACCACCGCCCGCGAACACGGCAAGGCTCGCGATCGCGACGGTGGAAACGGTGGCGACCCGAACCCCCGCGATGATCTCCGGCACAGCGAGCGGTAGCTCGACGCGCCAGAGCAGCTGTTGCTCGGTCATCCCCATCCCGCGGCCGGCGTCCTTGGCGTCGCGCGGAACGTCGGCGAGCCCGGCGACGATGTTTCTGTAGATGATCTGGAGCGTGAAGGCGGTCAGCGCGATGATCGCCGTGTCAGTACCGCGGCCGGTGATCGGCAGGAGCAAGAAGAAGAAGGCGAGGCTGGGAATCGTGTAGAGGACGCCGGTCGCGCCGATGAACGCGGGGACGAGCCAGCGTTGCCGATGCGAGGCGACCGCCATGGCAAAGGCGATCAGGAAGCCGAGGCCCACAGAGACGGCCACGAGCACCACGTGCTGAAGCAGCGGGTCGACGTAGCGGTCGAAGTTGTCGATCACCCAGCCCGCGCAGAAGGCGCCGTTGTCCTGGATGCAATTCGAATCCGAGCGATCACGGAAGAAGTCGGCGCTCGCTTGGGCGATCGTCGGGACGAGCACTGCTAGTCCCCCACCTGCCGCTCCGCCGCCGTGTGCTCCTCCACCAGCGCCTCGGGCGAGGTCAGGAACTCGGAGATGATCTCCACCGAGAGCACCCCCGCAAGGCGCCCCTCGGCGTCGACCGCGGGGGCGTACCGGGTCTCGGCCTGGAGCAGGTCCGAGAGCGCGTCGCGCATCACGTCGTCCAGCTCGAGCAGTGGCTGTGGGCCGGTGTCGGGACGGGTCGGAACGGTCTCGGCCCGCAGATCGGCGTCGGAGAGCCAACCCAGAGGGCGTCGCTCGCCGTCGATCACCAAAGCGTGAGGAACTTCGGCGCCGTCGAGCTTGGCCCGGACCTCGGATGTGGCCTGTCCCGGGAAGGCCAGCGGCGCCTCCCAGAGATCGATGTCGGCCACCCGCATGAGCGCCAGGCGCTTCAGGGCGCGATCCGCGCCGACGAAGTCCTCGACGAAGTCGTCAGCGGGCGCCATCAGGAGCTCGGCTGGCGTGGCGTACTGGGCCAGATGCCCCCCCTCGCGGAGGACGGCGACCCGATCGCCCATCTTGATCGCCTCGTCGATGTCGTGGGTGACGAAGAGGATCGTCTTTCGCACCTCGGCCTGGAGGCGGAGGAACTCATTCTGGAGCCGCTCGCGGTTGATCGGATCGACCGCCCCGAAGGGCTCGTCCATCAGCATCACGCCCGGGTTGGCGGCCAGCGCGCGGGCGACCCCGACGCGCTGCTGCTGGCCGCCCGAGAGTTGCGCCGGGTACCGGTGTCGCAACGTGGGGTCGATCCGGACCAGGTCCAGGAGCTCCTCCACCCGATCCTCCACGCGCCGGCGATCCCAACCCAGCAGGCGCGGAACGGTGGCGATGTTCTCGCCGACCGTACGGTGGGGGAAGAGCCCGATCTGCTGGATCACGTAGCCGATCTCGCGTCGCAACTCGGCGGGCGAGCGCTCGCGCACCGACGTGCCCCGAACCAGGATGTCGCCCTCGGTGATCTCGACCATGCGATTGACCATCCGCATGGCGGTGGTCTTGCCGGAGCCCGACGGACCGACGAAGACACAGATCTCGCCTCCCGAGACCTCCAGGTCCAGCTCCACCAAGGCCGGCTCGTCGGCGCCCGGATACCGCTTGGTGACCTGCCGGAAGACCACCGAAGGGGCCTCGGCGGCCCGGTCCCGAGTGTCTTGGGTGTCGGGCGACACTGCCTCTCGCCGATCCTAGATGAGTCGGCTCCGGTATAGATGGACGGGAATGAGCGAGCAGGCGCATCCGCGCGGGCTGAGCGGCAGCGAGGCGGCGCGGCGGCTTGAGGACCTGGGGCCGCCTGAACCGCCGACCAGCCGCTCGGTTTCCAGCATCGTCGCCGGCAATGTCTTTACGCTGTTCAACGCGATCCTGGGCGCCTTCTTCGTCCTCCTCGTGTCGCTCGGGCTGTTCGCGGACGCACTCTTCGGCCTGATCGCGGTGATCAACTCGGCGATCGGGATCCGCCAGGAGCTCAAGGCCAAGGAGACCCTCGACCGGCTCGCGGTCCTGGTGGCCCCCAGGGCGAAGACCGTCCGCGACGGAGAGCTGGTCGAATTGCGTGCGGAGGAGGTCGTGCCCGGCGACGTGATTCGAGTCGAGCCGGGCGACCAGCTGGTCGCAGACGGCGTTGTGGTCTCGACGCGGGGCCTGACCATCGACGAGTCCATCCTGACGGGCGAGTCCGATGGGGTCCGCAAGCACGATCGTGACCGGGTGCTGTCGGGCGCCTTCTGCCTGGCGGGCTCCGGCTACTACGAGGTGGATGCGGTGCGCGAGGACAGCCACGCCGAGCAGGTAGCCGGCGAGGCGAGGGCCTTCCGCCACCCGCCCTCGCCGCTACAACTCGAGGTCAACCGCGTGCTGAGCGCGACCACGATCGTCATGGTGCCGCTCGCCGTGCTCCTGCTGCTCGCCTTCTCGATCCGCAACGTCGAGCTCCAGGAGGCTGCCCAGACGGCGGCCGCCGGCCTGGTGACGCTGATCCCCGAGGGCCTGGTGCTGCTGATGAGCATCACCCTCGCTGTGGCGGCGGTCCGCCTGGCGCGGATGAACACCCTGGTCCAGCAGATGGCCGCGACCGAGGCGCTCGCCGCGGTCGACACGATCTGCGTCGACAAGACCGGGACGCTGACCGACGGGACCCTCGATCTGGTGTCCGTGGAGGTGGCCGACAAGACCCAGCCGGCCCTGGCACACGAGGCTCTGGCCCTGTTCGCGCACTCGGCCGGGGAGCGAAACCGGACCCTCCAGGTGATCGCCGAGCGCTACCCGGGAAGGGCGGAACGCGTGGTCGCCGAGGTGCCCTTTTCCTCGTCGTGGAAGTGGAGCGGCGTCACCCTCGACGGGCAGGGATCGACCCGCAGCTACGTGATGGGGGCGCCGGACGTGCTCGCCCAGGCTGGGGCGCTCGAGCTGACGCCCAGGCTCGAGCGCACGCTCGAGGAGCACACCGCCGCCGGGCGGCGCGTCGTCGCTTTCGGGGAGGCGTCTTCGGTCCTGCCCGCCGACCCGGGCAGCGAGCCGCCGCCGAGGCTGGAGCCGCGCGCCCTCGTGGTCCTGGAGGAACAGCTTCGCCCCGACGCCGCGGAGACGATCGAGTTCATGCGCCGCCAACGCGTTGATTTGAAGCTGATCTCCGGTGACGCCCGACAGACCGTGACGGCGGTCGCGCAAGGGGTCGGCGTGGCGGGTGACGCCGGCGTGATCGAGGGGCCGGAACTGCCGGACGACAGGGCCGGCATCGCGCTGGCCGCGGAGCGCAACACGATCTTCTGCCGGATCACGCCCGAGCAGAAGAAGGCTTTGGTTGGGGCGCTCGGTGAGCGCGGGCGGTTCACGGCGATGATCGGCGACGGCGTCAACGACGTCCCCGCGCTCAAGCAGGCCAGGCTCGCCGTCGCCATGGGGTCGGGAAGCCAGATCACCAAGGGAATCGCCGACATCGTCCTGATGCGGGACCAGTTCTCGATGCTGCCCCGCGCCGTCGCCGAGGGGCGCAAGATCGCGCGCAACATCCACCGCCTGGCCCGCCTGTATGCGACCAAGACCGTCTACGCGGGGGTCCTGATCCTGTTCACTGCGATCTTTGGCGGCGCCTTCCCCTTCCTCCCCCGCCAGCTGACGATCGCCGCCACTCTCACCATTGGGATCCCGTCCTTCGTCCTGGCGCTGGCGCCGAGCGAGGGGCCCCTGTACCGGGGCCGGCTGCTGCGCGCGCTGGCCGCGTTCGCGGTGCCGGCGGGGGTCGGGATCGCCCTGGGCTCGCTGCTCTCCTTCTTCCTGGTGGACAAGCTCTTCGCCGGCTCGCTGGCCGAGGGCCGCACGGCCGCCACCACCACCCTGATCGTGCTCGGGCTCTGCTTCATCCTGCTGCTCGAGCGCGGTCCGGGCCGCGAGCACATCACCATCCAGAGCTACATGCTGGCCATGATCGCTGCGCTTGGGGCGCTGTACGCGCTGGTGCTCGCCGCAGGACCCGTGCGCGAGTTCTTCGACCTCGAGCTGCTGTCCGCCGGGCAGTGGTTCCTCAGCCTGCTGTCGGTTGCCGCCGGGCTGATCACAGCGGCGATCGCCTGGCGAGTCCCCTACATCCAGGAGCTCGAGTCCCCACCGGCCGACGGGCAGACCGCCGAGGTCGAGCCCTCCGAGGCCGACCAGAGCCCAACCCCCCGCGGGCCGCTGCCCCACGCCGGGCCCAGCGGGCCTACCGGCGCTTGACGGCGATGGCGGCGAGTCCCGGCCAAGCCCTTCCCGGCCCCGCCTCGTCCGCGCGGCGGCGCACCAAGATCGTCGCCACGATCGGGCCCGCCACGCGCTCCATCGAGCGGATGACGGAGCTGATCCGGGCGGGCGCCGACGTTTTCCGGCTCAACTTCTCGCACGGCGCCCGCGACGAGCACGCCGCGACCGTGGCCAGGGCGCGCGAGGCCTCGCAGCTCGCCGGCCGCGAGGTCGGCCTGCTCGGTGACCTGCCGGGGCCAAAGCTGCGGCTCGACGAGGTCGAGGGAGGCGTGGTCGAGCTCCACACGGGCTCGGAGTTGACGCTGACCACGGGAGAGGAGATCGGCGGCACCGTTCACCTGCCTGTCTCGTGGGAGGGTCTGCCGGAGGCGGTCTCCGAGGGTGACGAGGTCTACCTGGCCGACGGCCGTGTGCGGCTGCGCGTGCTCGGGGCGAAGGGCCGGGACGTTCGCTGCACGGTCGAGGTCGGGGGCCCGGTCGCCTCGCACCAGGGGATCAACCTGCCGGGCACGGAGGTGCCGCTGCCGTCCGCCGGCCACACCGACCTGCACTGGGTGGACTTCGCGGCCGAGCAGGGCATCGACCTGCTTGCGGTGTCATTCGTCCGCCGCGCCGAGGACCTGGAGCCGGTCGAGCGCCGCGTTCGGGCCGCCGGAGCGGACATCCCGCTCATCGCCAAGATCGAGAAGCCGCAGGCGGCCGAAAACGCCGAGGCGATCATTCGGGCGGCCTTGAGCGGGATCATGGTGGCCCGCGGCGACCTGGGCATCGAGATGGCGATCGAGCGGGTGCCGGTGGTCCAAAGGCAGCTCCTGGCGCTGGCCGGGCGCCACTCGAAGCCCTCGATCACCGCGACCCAGATGCTCGCCTCGATGGTGGGGTCGCCCCGACCGACCCGAGCGGAGGTCTCGGATGTGGCCGCCGCCATCTACCAGGGGACGGACGCCGTGATGCTGTCGGAGGAGACGGCCGTGGGCGAGTATCCGGTGGAGGCGGTGCGGATGATGGACCGGATCGCCCGCGAGGCGGAGCCGGACCTCCCGTACGGCGACTGGCTGTTCAACCGCGTCACTACCGAGGCTTCGGACGTCGCCGGCTCCGTCGCCCGGGCGGCCGTGGGCTCGACCTACACGCTCGGGCTCGCCGCGGTGGTCGTCCCGACGCGCAGCGGCCGCACGGCGCGGCTGGTCTCGGCGCACCGGCCGAGGGTGCCGGTGCTGGCCGTCTCACCGCGGCTCGAAACCGTGCGCCGGCTCCGCCTGCTGTTCGGAGTCAGCTGCGCGCTCGCCGAGGACTGGACGAGCCTGCGCACCCTGCTGGACGAGTGCGCCCGGTTGGCCAAGGAAGAGGGAGTTGCCCAAAGCGGCGAGCTGATCGGGGTCACCGCCGGGCTGCCTCGGCAGGACCTGGGCACCAACATGTTCGAGGTCCACCGGGTGCCGTAGCCCCTCGTCAGTCCGGCGGGGCGAGCACCAGCTGGGTGACCAACAGGTTCGCCACCAGGCGCTCGGCGCTACGCACACGAACCTCGACCACGTGGGTGCTGCGCCCGGCATGGAGGTGCTCGGCGGTCGCGATCAGCTCGTCCCCCGGGCGCCCGGCGGCGAACACGTTCAGCTTCATCTCCACGGTGGTGAAGTTGTAGCCGGGTGGCAGGTGCCGGAAGGTTTGCCAGGCGGCGACCGAGTCGGCGAGCGCGACCCAGGCGCCGCCGTGGACCAGCCCACCGGGGTGCAGGTGGCGCGCGTCGACGACGATCCGACCGGTCGAGCGATCGTCGGTGATCTCGAGCGGCTCCACCCCCAAATCGGCAGGGAAGCTGCCGGCGACCCGGGCGCGAAGCGACTCCGGCGTGATCTCGGGATTGCCGCGGGCCACGGCGGCGCAGAGTACCTGTGGCTACCCCTTGAACGTGGAGCGGCCGAGGTCGCCGAAGGGCTCGTCGCGCTCGCGGACCGCCTCCCCCCATCCAGCCTCGGCCGCCCGGCGCTGGAACGCGTAGCCCTCGGGCGTGTGACGGGCGACGCCGTCGAAGAAGGTGCCGAGCAACTGCGTCGCGTGCAGGCCCTGCGCGTAGACGGCCTGGTTGACGAGCAGCTTGTGCATCACGAGCTGGTTGACCGGCACTCGCGCCACTCGGCCGAGCAGCGCCTCGAAGCGCTGGTCGAGACGATTGGCGGGCGCCACCTCCGCGGCCAGCCCCCATTCGGCGGCCTCCGTGCCCGAGATCGAGTCGCCCGTGAGGAGCAGCCGCTTCGCCCGGGCCGCCCCGATCCGCCAAGCCCACAGCGCCGTCGTGGGCACGCCCCACATCCGAGCCGGCGGGTAGCCGATCTTCGCCTCGTCCTCGACCACCAGCAGGTCAGAGCAAAGCGCCATGTCGGTGCCACCGGCAACGCAGAAGCCGTGCACCTTGCAGAGCACCGGCTTCTCGGAGTGGAAGAGGCTCATGAAGCCGCGCACGTTCCGCGACATCATCTGGAAGTCGACCACCGGGTCCCAGACGCGATCCGGGTCGTGGTTCGCCGCCTGCACCGCCGGATCCAACGCTGAGCCCCTGGGCGCCTCGTCGGCTCCGAACCCCTCCTTCATCGCCTCGGCGGAGGCGACGAGGTCGTAGCCGCCGCAAAAGCCCGAGCCGTTGCCGGACAGGGCCAGGACGTGCACCTCGGGGTCCAGATTCGCCCGCTCGACGCAGGCCGACAGCTCACGCGGCATCTCGAGCGTGATCCCGTTGCCTCGCTCGGGCCGGTCCAGGGTGATGCGCGCCACGCGCCCGTCGCGCTCGTAGATCATCGTCTTGAGGGTCTCCATGCGCTCCTCTCCGTTCGAATGCCAGGGGCCGATCACTGGGCGAGCTGGTCGAAGCGGCAGTCCTTCGGGTCCTTGTCGTCGCGCCAGCGCAGGACCTTGGTGCCGTGGCGGATGCGGCCGTCGCTGACGTGATCGAAGGAGACCTCGACCACGAGCTCGGGGCGCAGCTCGATCCACTCCAGGTCGCGGTCGTGCGACCACCGGCTTGGATCGCCGGAGCCTCGCTCGCCGGTCTCGTACGGCGCCAGCCTGGCCACAAGTTCGCGCTTCTCCTTGGCCCGAAAGCCCGAGGTGTGTCCCACGACTCGGAGCTGGCCGCGCTGGTACAGGCCCAGGATCAGCGAGCCGACGGTGCCCTCCTCCTTGCCGGGCCGCCAGCCGACCACGACGCAGTCCGCGGTTCGCACCCGCTTCACCTTCACCATCCCCTTGCGCTCGCCGGGGCGGTACGGGGCATCCAGCTGCTTCGCGATCACGCCCTCGCCCGACTCGAGCCAGGGGGCGGCCTTGGCGAGCCTGGCCGCCAGCGGCGTCAGCTCGACGGAGCCGGCGACGGACTTCTTGCGCCCTCCGAGACCGGCGACCAATGATTGGAGGCGCTCGCGACGCTCAGCGAAGGGCCTGGCGAGCAGCTTCTCGCCTCCCTCCGCAAGCAGGTCGAATGCCCGGAACCGTGCCGGCGTCGAGGCCGCGAGCATCCGCACGCGCGACTCCGCCGGGTGGAGGCGGTTCTGGAGCGCGTCGAACTCCTCCCGGCCGTCCTTGTCGAGGATCACCAACTCGCCATCCAGCACGTAACGGCCCGCAGGGAAATCGAGCTCGGGGAAGTAGCGAAGCAGCGGCTTGCCCGTGCGGGACTGAAGGTAGAGGTCCTCGCCGTCCACGAACACGAGCACGCGGAAGCCGTCGAACTTCGGCTCGTACACCCATTCCTCGCCCTCCGGAATCTCCTTGCGGGAGAGGGCCAGCTGGGGCTGCACTGGGGGCTTCAACGGCAGGGCCACGGCGAAAGCGATGGTACGCGCGATGCCCTCCCGGATAGCGTCCCGCGGGTGACGCCGCGAACCCCAGCGCCCGAATCGCCGCCCACGACCTGCGACGTGGTCGTGATCGGCGCGGGGATCGTCGGCCTCGCCACGGCGAGGGAGCTCGTCCGGCGCCACGACGACCTGCGGGTGGTGGTGCTCGAGCGCGAGTCGAGGATCGCGGCTCACCAGAGCGGCAGGACCAGCGGCGTGATCCACGCCGGGGTCTACTACCGGCCCGGCTCGCTCAAGGCCCGGCTGTGCGTGGCAGGCTCCAGGGAGCTCTACTCCTACTGCAACGAGCACGGGATCCCGACGGCAAGGAACGGCAAGCTGATCGTCGCGACCGCCGACGATGAGCTGGAGGCGCTCGACGAGCTGGAGCGCCGAGGGCAGGCGAATCAGGTCCCGGGACTGCGCCGGATCGAAGCCGAAGAGCTACGCGAGATCGAGCCGCACGCCACCGGGATCGCGGCCCTTCACTCTCCCGCCACCGGCGTCGTCGACTTCGCGCGGGTGGCGGCGAGCTTCGCCGCCGAGCTGGAGCGCCGCGGTGGGCGGGTGGTCACGGGGTGTGCCGGGGTGTCGCTGTCAGCGGAGGCCAAATCGATCGCGATCGACCACCCAACGGGCACGATCAGGGCCGCGGCGGCGATCTGCTGTGCGGGAGCGTGGTCGGACCGCCTCGCCGCCGCCTGCGGCGCCCCGGCTGAGCCGCGCATCATTCCCTTTCGGGGGGCCTACCTGCGCCTCAAACCGGAGCGCCGAGAGCTTGTCCGGGGCAGCATCTACCCGGTCCCGGACCCCGATCTCCCCTTTCTCGGCATGCACCTGACCCGGCGCATCGACAATGAGGTGTTGCTGGGCCCGTCGGCGTTGCTGGTCGGGGCCCGCGACGCCTACCGCTTGGAGCGGGTCAGCCCGCGCGACCTGGCCGAGACCCTCACCTGGCCCGGCACCTGGCGGCTGCTGCGTGATCACTGGCACACCGCGGCGGGTGAGCTCGGCCCAGCCGCGAGTCGCAAGGCCTTCGTCGGCGAGCTGCGGCGCTTCGTCCCCGAACTGCGGGCGGCGGATGTGCGTCCCGGTCCGGCCGGCGTGCGCGCCCAGGCGGTCGCACGCGACGGCTCGCTGGTCGACGACTTCGTCGTCCACCGCACCGAGCGGGCGGTGCACGTTCGCAACGCTCCCTCGCCCGCGGCCACCTCCTCGCTGGCCCTGGCCCGCGTGATCGCCGACGAGGCGAACGAGCTGATCGAGTAGCGACAACTGCGGCTTCGTCCTTGCCGATCCCCTGGGCCGGTCTACGGGCCCTCCCGGACACCCTCCCGTCTTGTAACCACATTTGTGGTCACACTCCGGGAGCGTCTCAGCGGGCATACCTTGCCCCCGATTGGGGGCTTTTGCCTTCGACCGAAACATTCGGGCCCCTATGGGTACCCAATCGCTCAGTGGCTGGGCAGTTTCGGGGGCACCGGCTCGATTCCCCGGCCCCGTCCGGCGACGCTGACGGTCCGCTCATAGGACCCGCGCAGCAGGGCCGGGTCGCCATCGCCCCGCTTGATCGCGTCGCCGATGGGCAGCACCCGGTAGTCGGGGTGGTTGACGAACACCGGCACGTACCGCACTCCGCGCACCTCCACCTTGGCGCCCGTGGCGACGCAGTCGAGCAGCGCGATCAGCCCGTCCTGGCTCGACTCCGGCAACCCCGCCTCGGGGCTTTGGTTCGAGACCAGGTTGCCCTCGCTGAAGACGACGAACCTCCCGTTGACCCGCTCGATCGGCTGCACGGCGTGCGGGCCCTGCCCGACGATCGCCGTGATCAGGCCGGATGCGGTGAGCCTCTTCACCAGCTGAAGCTGCGCGGAGCTGGGCTGGGACTGGTACTCGGGAACGATCTCACCACCCCAGTGGAGGTTGACGATCACCGCCTCGGCGCCCATCCGTCGCGCCCGGCGCGCGTCGGCGAGCACTCGCGCGCGGCTGGCGATGTTGACCGACCACGGGTGGGGCAGCGGGATCCCGTTGGTGTCCGTGGTATAGGCCAGCAGAGCGACCTTGACGCCGTGGACGTTGACGATGACCGGCTTGCGGCGCGCCCCGGACGACGGAAAGGAACCGGTGTGCTCGACGCCGACGTGGTCGAGCGCCTTGCCGGTCTGATCGACCCCGGTCTGCGCCTGGTCCAGGGAGTGGTTCGAGGCCGTATCGCAGGCATCCCAACCGGTCGCCGCAATCCCCCGGGCCAGCTCCGGCGGGGTGTTGAAGATCGGGTAGCTCGCCGGCGGGGCCGCGGTCATCGGCGTCTCGACGTGGCAGAGAGCCAGGTCGGCGCCGGCTACATAGGGCTTGATCGCATCGAACAGGGGGGCGAAGTCGTAGTCGGAGCCGCCCAGGGCCAGGGCGCGCTCCCAGACCGCTGTGTGGATCAACAGGTCGCCGCTCGCCTCGATCGTGAAGCGCACCGGCTGGGCCTCGCGCTGGGCCCGCACGATCTCGCGCACCGACGACTGTCCTCCTCCACCGTCGCGCGTGGCGAAGATCACGGCGACGACCAGAGCGACGACGAGCGCGAGCGCCGCCAGCCGGCGGCGCCGGTAGACGGCCGGGATCGGACGCCGGCGCTGGGGCGCCGGGTTGGAGCCGGGCCCGTGCATCGCGTCGCAGGGTACCCTCGCGTTGATGGAAGCCGCGACCGAGGCGAGGGTCGAGCGAGCGCGGACGGAGCAGCCGTGTTCATCCTTCGCGAAGTCGCTGTTCCTCGGCGAGATCCACGAGGACCTCGTCTTTCCATGGCCGCAGCCCGACGCGGCGGAGCAGGAGCGGGTGCGGGCGCTGATTGCGGCAGCCGATGAGCTCGGCTCGCGGCTCGACCCGCGCAGGATCGAGGAAGAGCGCTGGATCGGCGACGACGTGATCCGCGAGCTCGGCGAGCGTGGCCTGTGTGGCCTGTATGTCCCCGAGCGCTACGGCGGCCAGGGCCTCTCGCAAACCGGCTATGCGCGCGTGTTCGAGGCCTTTGCGCGGATCGACGCCACGCTGTCGATCGTCCTGGGAGTCCACCAGTCGATCGGCTTCAAGGGCATTCACCTGTTCGGCACCGAGGAGCAGAAGGAGCGCTTCCTCCCCGACCTCGCCGCCGGCCGCAAGCTGGCGGGGTTCGCGCTGACCGAGCCGAACGCCGGCTCGGACGCCTACCACATCACCAGCCGCGCGGTCCAGCAGGCCGACGGCTCCTGGTTGCTGAACGGGGAGAAGCGGTTCATCGGCAACGGTGGCACGGGCTCGGTCTTCACGACCTTCGCCCGCTGCGAGGTGGACGGCACCGAGCGCCACATCGCGTTGATCGTCGAGGCGGGAATGAAGGGCTTCGAGGTGGGCGAGCGCTACGACACCATGGGGCTGCGAGGCAACGACCTCCGGCGCCTCTACTTCAAGGACGTGCGGGTGTCGCCGGAGAACGTGCTCGGTGAGCCGGGCGAGGGGTTCCACATCGCGATGGAGATCCTCAACAACGGCCGCATCGGGCTCGGGACCGGCTCAGTTGGGGCCGCCAAGTGGCTGCTGGACATGGCCATTGACCACGTCAAGGAACGGCAACAGTTCGGCCATGCCCTGGCCGACTTCGAACTGGTCCAGGACAAGATCGGCTGGATGGTCTCCCACCTGTTTGGGCTCGAGGCGATGTGCTACCTCACCTGCGGCCTGGTGGATGCGGGGGTGCCCGACTACTCGCTGGAGTCGGCGGTCTCCAAGGTCTCCGGGACGGAGTTCCTGTGGTACGCGGCCAACCGCGCCCTCCAGCTCAAGGGGGGCGAGGGATACCTGCGCACCCAGCCGTTCGAGAAGGTCCTCCGCGACATCCGGATCTTCCCGATCTTCGAAGGCGCGAACGACGTGCTGCGAGCCTTCGTCGCGCTCTCCGGCCTGAAGCCGCTAGGCGAGAAGCTCTCGGGCCTCGGCGAGGTGGGACTCGCGGATCCGATCGGTTCGATCGGGGTGCTGATCGACTACTTCGGCGGCAGGATCCAGCGCGAGGTGCGCCCTCACCGGATCAGCCGGGCGCACCCTGAGCTCTCCAGGCACGCAGAGTCCGTCTCCGATCAGGTCAAGGAGCTGCGCGATGTCTCAGAGTCGCTGCTCCGCAAGCACAAACGGGAGATCGTCCACCGCCAGTTCGCCCAGAAGCGCCTCGCCGACTCGATTGCCGACATCTTCGCCCAGATCGCCGTGCTCTCCAGGGTCACTTCGATCTTCGACGAGCAGGGCGTGGAGCCCTCGGGCCAGGAGCGCTACATCGCAGAGACCTTCTGCGCCCGGGCGACAGATCGCGTTCGCTCCCGGTTCGATCAGCTCGAACGCAACGACGACGACCGGATGTCGGCAATCGCCAAGCTCGCCTACAGGCGCGGCGAGTACGGCTACGCCCTGTTCGACGACTGATCCGTCTCGAGGCTCTCGACTGCGCGGCCGAGCAGGTCCCGCAGCGTTCGCTGATCCCTCTGCGAGAGGGAGGCGATCGGCGGGGGCCTCCGAAAGGCCGAGGCGGCGGGCTGAGCCCTAATCTTGCTTTCGCCTCGCGCGGTACGTCCGGGTCTTCGCGCGGTTGCCGCACACCTCCATCGTGCACCAGGCCCGCGAGCGGTTCCGGGAGTGGTCGTAGAACGCCCACTGGCAGTCCTCGGCGGCGCAGGCCTTGATCCGCTGCCAGCTCCCAGCCGCCTGAGAGTCGGCGATGGCCGCCAAGAGCCGCGCGAACAGCGCGCCGGCGCCCGTTCCAGCCGGCCGGGCAGCCGCCTGTCCGGCTGAGTCGATCTCCACGCGGATCAGCCCCTCCTCCGCGGCGCCTCGTAGCGCCCGCAGCGCGTCGGGATCGAGCTGGGCGCCGTTGTTCGCCCAGAGCAGCATCCGCAGCGCCTCCCTGAACTCGATCGCGCCCTCCAGGTCCTGCGCGCCCAGATCGTCGCCCCCGGCGATGCCGTGCTCGCGCATCCACGAGCGAAGCGCCTCAGGCGACGTGAGCTGCTCGACGTCGGGCGTGCCAGGGTCGACGGACCGGTGGAGCGTGTTGACGAACGAGCTGATCAGCTCGAGCTCCTCGGGAACTTGTTTGGCTGGGCCACGCATGACTCGACACCACTAAAACGTCTTTGCTAGTGTTCGCAACACCGGCAAATGCTTTTCACAGGTTAGCAACGAAAGGAGCTCGCCATGCATCCCGCCCTGATGATCGCCCTGATGGCCGAGCGCGAGCGCGAGCTGGCGCGACGCACTCGCAACGCCTGGCGGCGCCCCGAGCCCGGGGCGGTTCCCGCCGCTCCACGCCGCCCGCGCCGGGCCGAGCGGCTGACTAGCGCCGTCGCCCGCGGCGTCGCCCGCTTCAGCTGAGCCGTTCGACGATCATCGCCTTGCCCTGGCCGCCGGCGACGCACATCGTCTCCAGGCCGACCTGGTAGTCGTCGGTCTCCATCACGTTGAGCAAGGTGGTCATGATCCGTGCCCCGGTCATCCCGAACGGGTGGCCCAACGCGATCGCACCGCCGTGCGTGTTGAGCTTCTCGAGCGGGATTCCGCACTGGTCCATGATCGGGATCACCTGGGCCGCGAAGGCCTCGTTCAGCTCCACGACCTCGACGTCGTCGATGGTCATCCCAGCGCGGTCGAGCACCTTCTTGATCGCTCCGATCGGAGCCACGCCCATGTACTCCGGCTCGTTTCCGAAGGTGGCGGCGGTCACGATCCTCGCTCGCGGATTGAGGCCGAGGTCCTTCGCCTTGGTATCGGACATCAGGAGCACGGCGGCGGCCCCATCGTTCAGAGGGCACGAGTTTCCGGCCGTAACCCCGCCACCGCCCTCGAACGCCTCCGGCAGCTCGGCGAGCTTCTCCAGCGTCGAGCTGGCCCGGGGCCCGTCGTCCTTGGCGACCTCGGTGCCGTCCTCGAGCTGCACCGGGACGATCTCACGGTCGAAGAATCCGGACTCCTGCGACCCGACCGCCAGCTCCTGGGAGCGCTGCGCGTACTTGTCCATGTCGGGGCGGCTCACCTCGTACTTCTTGGCCACGTTCACCGCCGTCTCGCCCATCTGGATGTAGGCATCGGGCTGTCCGTCCTTGCCCTGCAGGCGCTCGTTCTGGTCGGCCACGCCGGCCGCTTCCTGGCGCTCGTTGTAGCGGCTCACCCACTCGACTCCCGCGGCAACGTAGGTGTCGCCCTCTCCAGCCTTGATCGCGTTCCCGGCGTGACGGATCGCGTCGAGGCTGGAGGAGCAATAGCGAGACACGGTGACCCCGTTGACCGTCTGCGGCAGGCGCTCGGAGAGCAGCGTGATGATGCGGGCGATGTTGAAGGCCTGAAGCCCCTGGGGCAGGCCGCAGCCGCAGAAGACGTCCTCCACCGAGGCGGGCTCCACGTCCGGGTTGCGCTCGAGGAGCCTGTCCACGACATACGCACCCATCTCGTCGGGGCGCTGCTGCGCGAGCGACCCCTTGAACGCGCGGCCGATCGGAGTCCGAACGGCGTCGACGATCACGGCTTCGGGCATTGGAAAGCCTCCTTCGTTCGAGTGCGGACCGCAGAAGAATAAGCTGAGCGCGTGGCAAAGGAGACGGCCACCGAGACCGAGCTCCCGCCGGATCGAGCCGCCGCGATGATCGAGGCGGGCGAGGTGGAGTTGATCGACGTCCGCCTGCCCTTCGAGTGGGAGGCGGGACGGATCGAGGGCGCCCGCTGGATCGAGGTCAACGACCTGAGCGGCGAGGCTGAGTCGATCCCCAGGGACAGGCCGGTGATCTTCTACTGCCGGTCGGGGAGCCGCTCGGCGCTGGCTGCCGCGGCCTTCAGGCAGGCCGGGTGGGACGCCTACAACCTGGCCGGGGGCCTGCGTGCCTGGGTCGAGCGCGGGCTGCCGCTGGACCCGGCGGACGGCGAGGTCGCCGAGTCACGGCCTGGCAGTTGATGGCCGTGCGCCGTCCATTCAGGCGCAGCCGGGCAGAGCCCCCAGCCGCCGAGTCACCGTCAAGCCCGGCGGTCGCCGAGAACGCGGAGCCAACGACGCCTGCGCCCGCCACGACGCCCCAGGCGCCGGCCGATCCCCAGGAGCGCATCGACGGGCTTCGCGCCTGGGTCGCACAGCTCCACCGCAAGCTCGCAGTGCGCACCTACGTGGGCGCCGCGATCGCGGTGCTGGCGCTTGCCGCCGCGGCGGTTGCCCTGGTCCTGACCCTCGACCTGAACCAGGGCGCCGCCACCAACGGCGACGTCCAATCGCTGCAGGACCAGATCTCAGCCGTGGAGCAAAGCGCGTCTCAGGCAGCGCAGCAGGACGTCCAGGCGCTGGACCGGCGCCTTGCCGAGCTCGAGGACGAGGTGAACAGGATCTCCACCGGTCAGACGACTACGAAGCGCGAGCTCAGGGTCGTGCAGGACGACATCAAGGAGCTGCGGAGCCAGGTGTCCAGTGCTCGCAGCTCGTCCGGGGGCGGCTCTCAGGCCGGCCAGGCGTCCGGCCAGGCGTCCAGTCCGTAGCCCACTACTTGTGCTGATCGATACGAGGCGTGCCTGCACGCGTCCGCCGCGTGCTCTACGGTCGCTCGAACGTCGCCTGACAGTCGAGGCATCGCAGCTGTCCGGCGGACGCGCACACACACGTGGTTCCTGAAAGGAGATCCCACAGATGCCAACCGGTTACTGCGTGAAGGAACGCAAGAAGGTCGAGATCCAGAATCCGCAACAGGTGACCATGAAGAACGGGCGCCCGGCGATTCAGGGCACGTGCCCCGACTGCGGCACCAAGATCTTCAAGATCGGCAAGCTCTAGGGCAGCCCTGAAGCAAACCGGATAGCGGCCGGCGTCGGTCTCGGGTTCGCCCGGGGCCGTCGCGGTCGTTTCCAGGGGCCTCAGACCACCGCGAGCCCGGCTTGGCGGCGGCCGAACAGGTAGCCGACGAGTCCCTCCACAACCTCGGGATCGAACTGGGTGCCGGCGTTGCCTGAGAGTTCGGCCATCGCGTCTGCGTGGTCCATTGCCTTGCGATAGGGACGGTCGGAGGTCATTGCGTGGTAGGCGTCGCAGGCGAGGATGATCCGGCTCCCGACCGGGATCTCCGCACCGGCCAGGCCGTCCGGATACCCCTTGCCGTCCCAGCGCTCGTGCTCGTGGCGGACGATGCGAGCGACGGCGCCCATACCCGGGATCGCGCGCAGGATGCGCTCGCCGATCGCCGGGTGCTGACGCATGATCTCCCACTCCCGCTCGTCCAGAGGGCCGTTCTTGTGCAGGATCTCGTCAGGGACCCCAACCTTGCCGATGTCATGGAGGAGCGCGGCGGTACGGATGCGGCTGATCTCCTCACTGCTCAGCGCGAGCGACTCGCCCACCCTCGCGGTCAGGTTGACAACGCTCTCCGAATGGTCCCCCGTGTAGCGGTCTCGCTCCTGCAGGGCCGAGGCGAGCGCGGCGATCACGTCGCCGTGGCCGAGCTCAGCCACGGCGTCGCCATTCTTGGAGGGAACGGCGAAGACCGCTGACCGGCCGCCACCGTCGGCGCGTGCCTGCTCCAGAGCCGCCCTAGCTGCGGCAAGCAAGGACTCGGGTTTTTGCCCGCTCTCCAGTTGCGCCACCCCCACCGACGCCGAGACGCCCCGGATTGTGCCCGCCTCGAGATCCTCGAGCTCGACCAGGATTCGGTTGACCGCTTCCAACGACCCGGTGGCGGACGTCTCGGGCAACAACAAGGCGAACTCATCGCCTCCCATCCGGCAGGCGAGATCGTGAACACGGGTCTGCTCGCCGATCAGGGCGCCTACCGCCGCCAGCACCGCATCGCCCGCCGCGTAGCCATGCTCGAGGTTGATCTGGCGAAACCGGTCGATGTCGAGCAGGGCAACGGTCAGCGGGCGCCGGTAGCGATCCGCGCGCCCCACGTCGAGCTCGTACTGGGTCCGGAAGGCGCCGGGGCTGAGCAGGCTCGGGATCAGTCGATCCCAGTGTGAGAGCCGGGTCAACTCCGCCTCGAGAGTGCCGATCCGGTGACGGGCGGCAGCCAGCTCGTCGGACAGGCGTTGTCGTTCCCGCGAACGCATTTCTGCCTGACTAATCGACCCGCCGCCGAGGGTGCTTGAGGGAGCCACTCGGTGTGGGACGGCACCGGCGACTTGAACTAGGTGCGCGCGGCGCCAGTATTACTGAGCGTGGAGCCCTACGAGCAAAATCGCCGGGACGATGGCTGACGCCTTTCTCACCCGGGAGCAGGGGGTTCGCGAGGCGTATGCAGCCCATGCCGGGGAGCTCTACGGCTTCGCGGTCCGCTCGCTCGGCGATCCCGCGGTCGCGGAGGAGGCCGTTCAGGACACCTTCCTGCGGGCCTGGAGGGCGGGCGACCGCTTCGATCCCGAGCTCGGGTCGCTTCGCACCTGGCTGTTCGCCATCCTTCGAAACGTGGTGGCGGACCTCGGCCGGGCCCGCGCCGCACGGCCCAGGGTGGGCGGGGAACTGCCCGAGCAGAGCCACGAGCCGTTCGAGGACATGCTGCTCAGCTGGCAGGTCGAGGAGGCTCTGAGCCGGATCGGCGAGCAGCATCGCCGGGTCCTGGTCGAGACCTACCTTCGGGGGCGTCCGTACGCCGAGGTCGCTGTGGAGCTGGGCGTGCCCGAGGGAACGATCAAGAGCCGCGTGTATTACGGGCTGAAAGCGCTTCGCAACGCGCTCGAGGAGATGGGCTATGAAGGCTGAGGGGTGCCGCGAATGGCGGGAGCGGATCGGCGCGCTGGTGCTGGGCCAGCTCGAGGAGGAGGAGCGGTTCGCGACGGAGGCTCACCTCGACGGCTGTCGCGCCTGCCGCGAGGAGGCTGAGGCCCTCGCACCGGTGGCGGCATTGCTGGAGCGCGCCGATCCTGATCGGCTCGAGCCCGCGCCGGTGCCGCCGCCGGGGCTTGGCGAGCGGATCGTCCGACGAATCGCGGCCGAGCGCCGCGCAGCTCGCGGGAAGAGGATTCGCCTCACTCTTCGCCTGGCCACGGCGGCGGCAGTCGTCGCGGCCGCGGTCGTTCTCGTCGTCCTGCTGACGGGAGGCTCGGAGCGATCCACCTCCCCCCAGACCGTCGCCTTCCGATCGCTGCCGCACGGCACCTACGCCCAGGCAACCCTGGAGCCCCGCCCCTGGGGGAGCGAGATCAGCGTCCACGTCTACGGCTTTCGGCGCGGCACCCAATGCCAGGTGTGGCTGCGCCGCGCAGACGGCAAGCGAGTGCCGGCTGGGTCGTTTCGGTACGTCTACAAGGGCCAGGGCAACCACGCCGAGCTCAGCGCCGCCCTGTCGCCCCGCGACGCTACGGCGATCGGCCTGCGGGCCGGCTCCAAGACCTACGTGGCGTCTCTGCCCGGAGCCGGAGCGCCGAAGACCCCTGACCAGTCAAGCCGAACGACAGAGAGGAAACCGATCGCATGAGAGCCATCAAGCTATCCCTCGTCTCCGCGTGCCTGGCGATCACGGCGCTGGCGATCGCCGGCTGCGGCGGTGACGACAACGAGACCACCGCCACGACCGCGGCATCGGGCACTCCGAGCGCGGGCGGACAGACGGTGAACGTCAGCGAGACCGAGTACCAGCTCGACCCCTCTGACCCCTCCGTGAAGGCGGGTACCGTTTCGTTCAAGGCCACGAACGACGGCAGCATCGATCACAACCTGGAGGTCGAGGGGCCGAACGGCGAGCAGGAGCTCGAGCAGGACCTCGCCCCGGGCCAGAACGGAACGTTGACCGTCGATCTCTCGCAACCCGGCAAGTACGAGTTCTACTGCCCGATCGACGAGCATCGCCAACGCGGCATGGAAGGCGAGATCACGGTCACGGGTGGAGGCGGCGCGGCGGCCGGCAGCGGCTCCCAGGCCGGCGGCACCGGTGCCTCGGCCGGCGGCGGCTCCCAGACCGATGACAGCGGCACCTCCTCCGGAGGGGGCAGCTACGGCTACTGAGCCAGCATTCGGCGCGTTTCGGACCGCATAGGTACAAGACGCGGCAACTGCCAGTCGGTGCTTATCGTGTGGGGTCCCGCCGGTGCCTACTGCGGGCGGGGCCCCTGAACGATGGAGCGACTGAGCGCAGACGACGCCCGCATCCTGCGCCTGGAGTCCGCCGCGATCGCGGGGCACACGCTGAAGCTGGCGCTGGTCGAGCCGGGCCGCGACGGGCAGCCATTGACCCTGGATCGCCTGCGCAGCCGCGCAGACGCGCGGCTTCAGAGTCTCCCCCGTGCCCGCCAGCGCCTGGCGCCGACGCCGTTGAGGCTGGCCCCTCCGGCCTGGGTGGACGACGCCGGCTTTGACCTCCGCAACCACGTCCGCGCCGCGGCCGGGGTGGGCGACCGGGCCCAGCTCATGCGACTGGTCGGCAGCTTGATGGCCCAGCGACTCGATCACGCTCACCCCTCTGGTGCATAGACGTCGCGGGTCCGCTCGAGGACGGCCGCACCGCGCTGGTGATTCGCATCCATCACTGCCTCGCGGACGGCGTCACCTGCCTGCGGATGCTCTCCCAGCTGCTCTGGGACACGGACGCACCGGACCAGGCCCCGGCGCCCGGGGTGTGGCAGCCGGATCCTGCGCCCGGCCAATTGCGCCTGCTCGCATCCGGCGTCGGCAGCCGGTTACGTGACGTCGGCGGCGCCGTTGCGGGCGGCGCCCGAGCGGCGGCCTCTCCGCGCCGCTGGCGCGAGGTCGGCAGCGAGCTGTCCGCGCTCCCCGCGACCCTGCGGCGCGAGCTCTGGCCGCTCGGCGCCGACACTGCGTTCGATCGCCGCATCGGCGGCGATCGCGAGGTGGCGTTCACGGCCTGCGAGCTGGCCGATCTGAAGCGAATAGAGCACGCTGCGGGCAGCGGCGTGACGATCAACGACGTCGTGCTGGCGGCTGTGGCGGGCGCCATCCGTCGCTGGTCGGGCGCTCATCACGAGCCCACCGGGGCGATGCGCGTCCAGATCCCGGTCAGCATGCACCACCGAGGCGAGCGTCCCGACGAGCTGGGCAATCGCGATTCGTTCCTGTTCTGCGACCTGCCGGTCTCCGAACCCGACCCCCGGAAGCGGCTCGCGGCGATCAACGCCGAGACCCTCAGCCGCAAGCGGCACCACGACGCCGACGAGCTCTACTCCTTCTTCCACAGCCTCTCGCACATCCGGCCCCTCTACCGGGTCGCCTCCGGGCTGGCCTCCGGGCCGCGGGAGTTCGCGCTCTCCGTTTCCAACGTGCCCGGCCCCGGGGAGCCCGTCCATCTGCTCGGCGGACGCGTCGCCGAGCTCTACTCGATCGCGGAGCCCGCCGACCGGCACGCTCTGCGTGCTTCGGCGGTCTCGCTTGCTGGACGGATGGGCTTCGGCTTCTGCACGGACCCCGGCGCAGTGCCGGGCGTCGCCGAGCTCGCCGCCGGGCTCGATGACTCGGTCCAGGAGCTGGGCGCCCTGGTCTAGCGGGCCGCGTCCTTGAACCTGGTGAGGCCGCCGAGCACGCCCACGTACGCGGTCCCATTG
>DATMZR010000018.1 GCA_035573435.1 Solirubrobacterales bacterium | reverse complement strand
AGCCAAATCGAAGTGTCCACGCTTTCAGGGAACCTCGAACCGTAAGCGCGACTCGGGCGTGCGGATCATCAAGACGCCCGTCCGGGCGCCTCGGGCGAACGCGATCGCGGAGCGCTGGGTGGGCAGCGGCCGCCGAGAGTGCCTGGACTAGATGCTGATCGCCGACGAACGGCACCTGTGGCTGGTCCTTGGTGAGTACACCGATCATTACAACGGACATCGGCCGCACCGGTCGCTGCCGCAGGATCCGCCCGCCGGGCGTCTCCAGCCACCGGTAGAAATGAGCAACATGCGTGTTCTACGGCGAGACCGTCTCGGCGGCTTCATCCGCGAATACACCCAGGTCGCATAGGGTGACGCCGTTTCCGGCACCCACAAGGTCGGCGGGTACTCGATTCTGCAGGGCGAGTCGCTGGAGGAGATCAGCACGCTGCTCGACGGCCACCCGCATTTCCACTCGCCGAATGCGTCCATCGAGGTGCGTGAGTTCCTCTCGATGCCGGGAATGTCGTAGGCGCACTCGCCGGCATCGCTGCTCTCAGTGGCCGCGGACCAGCGCGTTCGTCCCGTGGCGCAGCCGCCACAGCACCTCGAATCCGACGTCGGCGGTCAGGACGGCGAGGAACCCGAGTCCTTCGCTCCCCAGCACGAAGCCCCGTCCGGCCGCCCTTTCCGATCGTCACTGATGTTTCCCCTGAGCCGCCGGGGCCTGAAGAGCCGCGGCGGTGCTGCAGGTCGTTATGGCCTGGCGGCCTGCGCCTGGAGCTTGGCCCAGGTGTCCCTGAGGCCGAGGGTGCGGTTGAAGACGAGCCGTCCGGGCGTCGAGTCGGGATCCGGGCAGAAGTAGCCGAGGCGCTCGAACTGCACGGTCTCACCGACCGGCAGTTCCGTGAGCGCAGGCTCGACCAGGCACTCCTGGAGCACCGTCTCCGAGTTGGGGTTGAGGTCGGCGTAGAGGTCGCCGTCAGCGCCGGGATCGGGGCGGGTGAACAGACGGTCATAGAGACGCACCTGGGCGGGCACGGCGTGCTCGGACGAGAGCCAGTGCAGCGTCGCCTTCGGCCGGCGCCCGTCGGGGGCGTCGCCGCCGCGCGTCTCCGGATCGTAGGCGCAGCGGAGCTCGACGATCTCGCCGCTCGCGTCCTTGACCACGTCGGTGCAGGTCACGAAGTAGGCGTTGCGCAAACGCACTTCGCGGCCGGGGGCGAGGCGGAAGAACTTGCGTGGCGGGTCCTCCATGAAGTCGTCGCGTTCGATCCAGAGCTCGCGCGCGAAGGGCGCCTTGCGTGTCCCGGCCGAGGGATCCTCCGGGTTGTTGACGGCCTCCACCTCCTCGACCTGCCCCTCTGGGTAGTTCTCGATCACGAGCCTGAGCGGGCGCAGGACGGCGAAGCGTCGCAGCGCCCTCCGGTTCAGCACGTCCCTGACCTCGTGCTCGAGCATCTCGATTTCGGCGGCGCTCGTGCCCTTGCCTCCCAGCGAGACCAGGTCGAGGAAGTTGCGCAGACCCTCGGGTGGGAAGCCGCGCCGGCGCAGGGCCGAGAGGGTGGGCATGCGCGGATCGTCCCAGCCTCGCACGTGGCCCTCGCTCACAAGCCGCCCTAGGAAGCGCTTCGAGAGCACGGTGTAGGTGAAGTTGAGGCGGGCGAACTCGTATTGGTGCGGGCGCGAAGGCACCGGCAGGTTCTCGATCAGCCAGTCGTAGAGCGGTCGGTGATCCTCGAACTCGAGCGTGCAGAGGGAGTGGGTGATGCCCTCGATTGCGTCCGACTGGCCGTGGGCGAAGTCGTACAGCGGATAGATGCACCACTCGTCGCCGGTCCGCGGGTGGGTTGCGTGCAGGATCCGATAGAGCACCGGGTCGCGCATGTTGATGTTGGGCGAGGCCATGTCGATCTTTGCCCTGAGCACTTTGGCGCCGTCCGGAAACTCCCCCGCGCGCATGCGCTCGAACAGGTTGAGGTTCTCATCGATCGAACGGTCGCGCCAGGGGCTGTTCTTGCCCGGCTCTGTGAGGGTGCCGCGGTGCTCCCGGATCTTGTCGGCGGAGAGGTCGTCGACGTAGGCCTTGCCGGCCTTGATCAGGTGTACGGCCCAGTCGTAGAGCTGGTGGAAGTAGTCGGAGGCGAAGTAGAGATGCTCGCCCCAGTCGAAGCCGAGCCAGCGGATGTCTTCCTGAATCGAGTCGATGTACTCCTGCTCTTCCTTGATCGGGTTGGTGTCGTCGAAGCGCAAGTGGCAGCGGCCGCCGAACTCCTGGGCGATCCCGAAGTTGAGCGCGATCGCCTTGGGGTGGCCGAGGTGGAGGTATCCGTTCGGCTCGGGCGGGAAGCGCGTCACGACCTCCGAGACTCTGCCCTCGCGCACGTCGGCGGCGACGATCTCGCCGATGAAATCGCGCCGTTCGGGAGAGGCCGGAGCGCCGGCGCTCACGCGGCTGTTGCTCGTCATCTCGATCAGAGTAGTGCAGTACATCTCCATGCCTGGCGCAGTCGGTGCACTCACGCTCAGGTGACAACCTCCCGCACACCCGGAAGCCGCCGGCATCATCCGGCAGGCGAGCGGCTTCCCACGCTTTGATGAATTCCTCGGACCTCGCCTCGCTCTGCCTGCAGTCCAGCTTGACCACCCCCACGGCATCTGGCAGGTGAAGACAAAGCTCC
>DATMZR010000017.1 GCA_035573435.1 Solirubrobacterales bacterium | reverse complement strand
ATGACGGACCTCGAATCAGCCCTGGGCTCGGGGGCTGGCCCACGGGGTGGCCACGTTTTCGCTCTCTACGATCTGGACGGGTTCAAGTTCTACAACGACAGCTTCGGCCACCCCGCCGGCGACAGCCTGCTTCGCCGGTTGGGCGCGAACCTGGCGGCCGCTGTGGAGCCCGGCGGCTGCGCCTACCGCCTGGGCGGCGACGAATTCTGCATCCTCGCGCAGTTGCGCGGCCGGCGCGTGGGGCCCATCGTCGAAGCCGGGCGAGCCGCTCTGACAGAAGAGGGTGAGGGATTTCGCATCAGCGCCTCGGCGGGCGCCGTGACGCTTTCCGACGAGGCCCTGGTACCCAGCGAGGCGCTGCGGATCGCCGACCGCCGCATGTACGAGGAGAAGGGCGTTCGCACCGGCCGCCTCGAAACCCGGACCCATGACCTGCTGGTCAGCATCCTGCGCGACCGCCAGCTCGAGCCAGCGGATCACCAGGAGGACGTGTCCCGCATCGCCGTCGCGATGGGCCGCGAGCTGGGCATGGATTCAGAGGAGATCGACGTGCTCCGGCGCGCGGCCGAGCTCCACGACCTCGGCAAGATCGCGATCCCCGACGAGATCCTCCGCAAGCCTGAGCCGCTCGACGCGATCGAGTGGGAGCTGATCCGAAAGCACACGCTGGTCGGTGAGCGGATTCTGGGCACGGCCCCGTCGCTCGCCCCGGTGGCCCGTCTGGTTCGCTCCTCCCACGAGCGCTGGGACGGGGAGGGCTACCCGGACGGCCTGGCCGGCGAGGACATCCCGGTCGGGGCCCGGATCATCTTCATCTGCGACGCCTTCGACGCGATGCGCAAGGAGCATGCCGCCTCGCCGGCGCGTGAGCAGCAGCTGGCACTTGCGGAAATACGGCGCGGGGCGGGCACTCAGTTCGATCCGCAGCTCGTGGACCTCTTCTGCGCAGTGGTCACGCGGGAAGAGCGCAAGCGGCATCCGGAGGCCCATGGCGCCGAGATCGCTTCGCGCCATCTGAGCTGAAGCCCGCGCCGCCTCAGTGGATCAGCTTGCGCTCCATGAAGCGGACCGCCAAGCGCCACGAGACCAGCGCGAACGCGATCAGGAACGCGAGGTGCCCGACGTCGGCCCAGCCCTCGAGGCCGAACACGGCATCCCGCACGAGCTCTACGCAGTGGTACAGGGGGTTGAGGTGTCCGAGCACCTGCGCCCAAGTGGGCAGCCCGTCGAGCGGGAAGAAGGTGCCCGCGACGAGGAACATCGGCGTTAAGAGCCCACTCTGCCAGTAGGAGAAGCTCTCGATCTTGTCCGATTTGGCGGCGATGAAGATCCCAAATCCCGCCCAACCCAGCCCTGCCAGGCCCGCGATTCCGGGCACCAGCAGCATGCCCCAGCTCAGGTTGAGGCCGAAGGCAACCGCGACCAGCATCGGCACGCACCCATAAACCCCGGTTCGGGCGCCGATCCACAGGGCCTCGCCCGTGACGAGCTCCTCGGTGTCGACCGGCGCGGCCAGGATCGCGTCGTAGGTGTGCTGGAACTCGTACTTGACGAAGGTCGAGTACATGGCGGGAAAGGCGCCTGCGAAGAGCACCGTCGTGGCCACGATCCCCGTGCCGACGAAGTCCACGTAGTCGTACCCGGCGACCGAGCTGACGAGTGAGCCGAATCCGAACCCGAACGCCAGCAGATAGATCGTCGGATCCACCGTGGATGAGAAGGTCGACGAGCGCCAGAACGAGGAGAAGTTGACGACCTCGCGCATGATCATCCCCCGCAGGGCTGCCGGCTCCAGCCGGTGAAGGCGCCGCTGGGCCCTGGCGACCGCCATCAGCTGATCTCCTCGCCGGTGAGCAGGACGAAGACGTCCTCGAGGTTCGTGACCCGGCGCTGGCCGTCGAGATCAAAGTCGCCGTCCGCGTCCAGGATCGACACCGATGTCCCGGTGCGGCGGGTGCGCCAACCCCGCTGGCCGGCGATGGCCTCGACCTCGGTCAACCGCGCCGGGGGCCCATAGACCTCGATCGCCTGGGGCCCCGCGTACTCGGCGATCAGCGCGCGCGGCGGCCCGACGGCGACGGCCGTGCCGTGGGACATGATCGTAACCGTGTCGCAGAGCCGTTCCGCCTCCTCGATGTAGTGGGTGCTCATCAGGATCGACACACCCTCCGAGCGCATCCGGTCGATCAGCGCCCACAGCCCCTGACGCACCTGCGGATCCAGGCCGACGGTGGGCTCGTCGAGCAGGAGAAGCCGGGGACGATGCAGCAGGGCACGAGCGATCAAGAGCCGTCGTCGCATGCCCCCGCTTAGCTGGTCGACCTTGGAGTGGCGCCGATCGCCCAGATAGGCGATCTCCAGCGCGCGCTCGATCGCCGACCTTCGCTCGCGAGCCGGCACTCGGTAGAGGTAGGCGAACACGAGCAGGTTCTGCTCGACCGTCAGCGCGACGTCGAGGTTGTCGAGCTGGGGCACCACCCCCATCTGGGCGCGCGCCTGCTTCGAGTCCCCGGGCAGCCGGTACCCGAGCACCTCGAGGTCTCCCTCGTCTGGGATCACCTGGGCGGTGAGCGCCTTCATGGTGGTCGACTTCCCGGCGCCGTTTGGGCCGAGCAGGCCAACGCACGTCCCGTACGGGACCTCCAGGTCGAGGCCGTCCACCGCGGTGATCGGTCCGAACCGCTTCACGAGCCCCCGCAGCTTGACCGCGGACGCCATGCCGGCGCTCCCCTCTACCGTGGCGGATTCGGAATCCACGTCGCCCGGCAGGTGCCGGCGAGGATCAGAGCGAGACGCACCCGACCATTTCTAGCAGGGAGTGTGCCGCAGGCCCCGTGATTCGCGGCACAGAACGGCGAACGCCCGGCTCGAAGCCGGGCCCTCGCCCCCTTGCTGCCTCCTCCTACTTGTCGAAGCTGGTGGACAGGCGCACGCCGAGAGCAGCGATGAACGGCAGCTTCCGGGTGATCTTGCCACCGAGGGAGTAGACAAGCGGTGGGGCCACGAACCATTGCGAGCATCCGTAAGGCGCGGTGGTGGTGAAGGTCAAGGTCGACACTCCTTGGTCGTTCGGCTCGTCCGTGAGCGGGTCCTCGTGACCCACTGGAGCATCAACAGCCTGGAGGCGCCGGCAACTCGCGGCGCCTACTACATTTCGGGGGCGACTACTACGTTTTCTGGGTAGAACAGATGTCCACAGAGGCACGCCTCAGGCGTCGGGGTGCCATCGGCACCACCCAGAAGCAATTACTCCGATCACGGGGAGGTGATCGGGGACTCCCGGCCGTCCTCGTCCGCTGTCAGGTCGCGGTCGCCGGCGGTTTGGCCGAAGGTCGTCCAGAAGGGGTTCCGGCTCTGGAGCGACTTCATCAGCGCCGCCGCGACGCGCGGGCAGAACTGCGTACCGGTGTTCTCCCGGATCTCGGCACAGGCCACCCCAAGGGGCATCGCGTCCCGGTACGGCCGGTCGCTCGTCATCGCGTCGAGCGCGTCCGCCACGGCGAGAATGCGCGCGGCGAGCGGAATCTCCTCGCCGATCAGCCCATCTGGATACCCGTCGCCGTCGTAGCGCTCGTGGTGGCTGCGGGCCATCTGCTTGACCACGATTGGAAGCTCGAGCTCCGCGACGATGTGGCTGGCCAGCTCGGGGTGCTTGCGTATCTCCCTCATTTCCTCGGCCGTCAGGGCGCCCGGTTTGGACAAGATCTGGTCCGGCGTGCCCACCTTTCCGATGTCGTGGATGATCGCCCCCACGTTGATCGCCGGCAGCTCCGACTCGTCGAAGCCAAGCTCACGGGCCAGAAGCAACGCCATTTCCGCGACGCGCTCGGTGTGGCCGCCCGTGTACGGGTCCTTTGCCTCGGCGGTCCGCGCCAGCGAGGTGATTGTCGAAAGGTACGAGCGCTGCATGCGACCGAGCAGCTGTCGGTTCTCGTCCAGCAGCTGTAGCAGGCGCATGTTCGCGGCCTCGAGCTCGTCATTGCTCATTTCCAGCTCGGTCACGGTCTCGCGCGAGCTGTCGACCATCCAAGCGAGCCGCTCGCGCCACACGGCCAGGGGCCGTCGGCGCTCGGCCATGGCCATGGCCACCGCCAGCAACGAAGAGCTCACCGCGTAGTAGGCGACCCCGGCGAGCCCCGCGACGCCGAGAAGGAGCCCGTTGGACGGGTCGGCAAAGGCACTGAAAGCACCGGCTGCCGCGGCGCCCGCGAGGGAGAGAGCGCCGAAGTCGAAGCCTGCCTTGATGAGGGGGTCGCCGCGGACCAGCCGCACCAGGGCGATCGCCGCCCCTGCCACGATCGGGCCGAGCGGCCCGAAGAAGCAGGCAAGTGCGATCACTGGCACCCCGGTCGGGGAGAGCTTGGCCCGCTCGAACACGTCCAGGCGTATTGCGTCGAGCAGCACCCCCGAGCTGACGAGGCAGGCAAAGAGCCACGGATCGGTCCAGATCGCCGTATGCGATGAGAGGACTCCCACCAGCACGGCCGCCGCGCACAGCATCCCTACATACGGCGTCACCAGGCTGGACCTGGTGGCGGGGCCAGCATCCTCGGGCGCGGGAGCGGGCGTTTCCTCGGCGGCGTGCCCGTTGACTGCCTCCTCGGCATCGCCAAGCACTGCGGGGGCGTGCTGTTGCGAAGCGCGCTCCTCGGCTTCCAGCTTCAAGGCCTCCCGGAGGTCGGACGGCAGAGGCATGCGCGTACGGTTGCGGCCTCCCAGCTTGGCGTCGTAGACGGCCACATCTGCCGCTGCGAGCAGGCTCTCGACGGTGGCGGCATGCTCGGGATAGGAGGCGATTCCGACGCTGGCCGTGACCGCGAGCGGCCCCTGGCGGCCCTTCAAGTTCAGTCTGATGTCACCGATTCGCGTACGGACGTCCTCTGCGATCTCAGTGGCCGGATCCAGCGATTTGCCCGGCAAAAGCAGGCACAGCTCGTCGCCCCCAAAGCGAGAGGCGATCCCGTCGTGCGCGGCTGCTGCCTCGGACACCACCTCGGCGACGGCGCGGATGACCTTGTCTCCCGCCAGGTGGCCGCGGCGGTTGTTGATCCCGCGCAGCTGATCCAGGTCGATCATGACCAGGGACAGCCCGGATTCATCACGCTTCGCGCACGCCAAGGCGTTCTCGAGCTCGCCGGTCAGGTATTCGGAGCTTTGGAGCCCGGTCTTGGAGTCGGTCCTGGACTTGTGCTCGAGCACCGGGACCCACAGGGCCCGGTAGACCAACGCCATCGGCCCCACGACCAGCAATGCCAGCGTGGGAGCGGATGCCCAAAGCGCCGCCATGCAGGCTCCGGTCAGGGCGAGGGCGAGATCCATGGGGATCCAGCCCTGCATGTCCTCGACGCTGTTTCGCAGCGAGCGGCCGTCCACCAGGGTGACGACGACGACGCTCAAGGTGTGGTTGATGACGACGAACGCCACCGAGGCGGCGGCCAGTGCCGCCGCGCCACCCGCGTCCGGCGACCAGTCGGCTCCGAGGAATCCCGCCTGACGCACGATCTCGTGAGCGGCCAATCCGGCCAGCGTGTAGCTCGCGATCTTGAAGATGACCATGTACCACCGGAACCGGTGCACGAGCCAGGCAGGCAGGAAGCAGGCCACCGCCAGGACCCCCACCGACCACGGCGGCACGAGCAGGGAGGCGCCCAGGAAGATGATCAGGTTCGGCTGGAACGAGAAATGCGCCGGGGCGAAGACCTCGAACAGGCTGCCCACCGCGCAGAGCGCGGCGGCGACGACGAGCAAGGTCGGGTCCAGCTGGGGACCCGCGCCGACTGCCAGCTCGACGGCGAGCGCACCGGCGGCGAGTACCACCACACCCGGGATGTAGATCCGGGCACCAACGGGAAGCCCGCGGAATGTTGGTGCGCCGGCGCTGGACATGCTCGTGTTCGGCATCGGCAGGCATGGCTGGTGCCTTGAGTCAGCGCGCCGCGGCGCCCGTCAAGTCGTCCGTTGGTTGCAGGTCTTTTGCGTGCCCTACGCCCGTCCTGCCGATGGATGGTTGTGGCCTGCGATCACTCCGGAGCCCACAATGGCCAGGCCCGATACCTGCGCGACGCGGGCGAGCTGCGGCTCCTGCTCGTCTGCGATGCCTGCGGAGCCGAGTGCGCCGAGCTGGAGAGGATCGGGTATCGGCCTGAGGCGCGGTGCGTCGACGGGCACCTGGCCGAGTTGACGGCCCGCGAGCTGGGCCTCAGTGAGCCCACGGTGGCCCGAGTTCGCCTGGCGACGCTGCTATGCGACGTCGGGCGGGATCAGATTCCCCCCGAGATCCTCAAGAAGCGGGGGCCGCTCAACGATCAGGAGTGGGCACGGGTCCGCGGCCAGCCCGATCTGGGCGCGGCCCTCCTCAGCGATGTCAGCTTCGACGACATCCGCGAGTGGATCCGCTGTCACCACGAGCGTCCCGACGGCCACGGCTATCCGCGCGGCCTGGTCGGCGACCAGATCCCGCTGGAAGCTCGAATCGTGGCGGTGATCGACGCCTATACGGCCATGAGAGGTGACCGTCCGTACCGCGCCGCGCGAACTCACGAGGAGGCATGCGACGAGCTCCGGCGGGGTGCCGGAAGCCAGTTCGACGTGGCCGTCGTGGACGCGTTTCTGTCCGTCACCGCCCGACGCGATCAGCGCCGAGCGATGGCCGCCGCCTGACTCCGCTCCGCCGGGAGATATCGTGACCTTTGGCGAGTTTGTGGCGCTATGCGCCATAAACTCGCCAGCTACTGCAGCGGCGCCCCGATGATCTCGAGCCGGCGCGTGAGGCCGCCGAGCGCGAACTCACGAACCTCCTCGGCGCTGGTTCCGAGCGCGTCGAAGTCGCCGGCGCCGTTGACACTCGGCGGACTGAGCGATTCAGCCACCGCCGGCAAGAGGTCAGCAAGGGTGTCGCGAATCACTTCGGCCGCCTGCTCGTCACCGCGGACGGCTTCGCGGAGAAACCAGACGCCGTAGCCGATATGGCGCGTCTCGTCGTGGTGGATCTTGGAGTAGCCGTCGACGAAGCCCGGGAGCAGACCGTCGCGCTTCAGGTAGTCGGTGATGAAACGGAACGAGGTGAGGCCCAGCGTGCTCTCCAGGACCAGGTGGTAGAGCGTGATGAACCGGACCTTCAATGAGAGGTCGCCGGGCGAGGCCACAAGGGCCTCGTGTGCCTCAACCAGCGCCTCGTCGAAGATCTTCCGGAAGGCGGGGCTCACCTCCTCCCGCGCCTTCTCGATGTGGGCGGCGATCACGGCTGGCTCCCCGATCACCTCGTCTCGGAACCGGGCGTAGAACTGCATGTGCCGCGCCTCGTCGACCTGCTGGGTCGAGAGGAAGGTGGCCTCCTCCTCGGTGTCCGCAGCGCCGACCAGCCCGGAGAACTTCGTCGTGATCCGCTCCTCGGCGACCATCAGCGACGAGAGCGCCCAATAGATGAGCCGGCGATCGCCGGCGGACAGTCCCGGCCACTGTTCCGTGTCGGTGCTCAGATCCACGTCGAACGGGCTCCACTGCTGGTCCTCCCAGCGGCGGTAGAGCGTCTGCGGATCGTTGAGCTGGATCTCGGCCAAGGCGCCTAGCCGCAACAGGCGACCCGGTCGCCGTCCCTCGCGACCGCTGTCGCGTGCTCGTCGCTCTCGGCGTGGGTCACGAACACCTCCCAGGACTCACCATCGGGAGCGGTCACCCAGATCTTGTCCTGCTTCGCGTAGCAACAGGTCGTGTCCATCTCATCAAAGGTGGCAAGGCCGGCCTCGACCAGACGCGCTCGAGCGCGTAGGACGTCGTCAGTCGACGCGACCTGGATCCCAGCGTGATTGAAGGCGCCGAGCTCCCCATTGCGCTCGCCCTCGTTGAGAGTGAAATTCAGCCCCGGTACCCGAACCTCGAACTTCGCGTAGCCAGGCCGGACCTTGGACGGCTCGATGCCGAAAAGGGCGCGATAGAACTCGATCGAACGATCGACGTCCGACACGGTGAGAGCTAGGTGGGGCCTCAGGACAGCCATGCGCTCAGTTCCTCCAGTGCTTCGGGGTTGACGTAGTAGTAGGCCCAGAGCCCTCGGCGCTCGGAGCCGACGATGCCGGCCTGGCGCAGAACCTTCAGATGGTGCGAGACGGTCGGCTGGGAGAGCTCAAAGAGCGGCACGAGCTCGCAGACGCAGACCTTGCCGGCATGCTTTCGCAAGACGTCGACGAGCTGCATGCGGATCGGATCTCCGAGGGCCTTGGCCGCCGTGGCCATCCGCTCGGCCTGCTCGCGCTCGATGTCGGGATAGACGACCGGCTCACAGCACGGCTCGCCGGCCGGCCGCTTGTGCTTTGGAGCGAGCTCCAGATCGACAGCCATCTATTTGAAGATATCAATTCAATTGGCTATCGTCAATACAATGGCTTCTGAGGTGCCCGAGGTCCTCTTCGTCTGCCTCCACAACGCGGGGCGCAGCCAGATGGCGGCTGGGTTCCTCGACAAGCTGGCGGATGGGCGCGTGTCGGTGCGATCGGCGGGTTCTGAGCCCGGTGAGGAGATCAACCCACGGGCCGTCGAGGCCATGGCAGAGCGCGGCATCGATCTCTCGAAGAATTTCCCGAAGCCGCTGAAGGACGACGCGGTCCACGCCGCCGATGTCGTGATCACGATGGGCTGCGGCGATGCCTGCCCGATCTATCCCGGCAAGCGCTACGAGGACTGGGATCTAGAGGACCCAGCTGGCAAGGACCTCGAGACCGTGCGGCGGATCCGCGACGAGATCGAAGCGCGGGTCCAAAGGCTTGTCGGCGAACTCCTCGACGACTGAGTTGGAGCGGCCGGACCTGAGACGCCGCGCCGCGGCCGAGGGACTCGCCACGTTTGCGCTTGTCTTTGCGGGCTGCGGAGCGATTGTGGCCAGCTCCCAATACCCGGGCACCCTCGGCAACCTGGGAGAGGCCCTGGTCTTCGGTCTGGTGATCATGGTGATGGTCTACGCGACAGGCCACCTCTCCGGCGGCCACATCAACCCGGCCGTGACGGTCGCCTTCACGGTCACCCGACACTTCCCGGCCCGCGCGGCGCTCGCCTACATCGCCGCGCAGCTCATCGGAGCCACGCTCGCGGCGCTGTGCCTCTTGGCGGTGTGGACGAGCGAACCCGCCGAGCTCGGCGCGACCGTTCCATCCGTAGGCGTGGGCAGCGCCCTCATCTACGAAGCGCTGCTGAGCGCCTTTCTGATGTTTGTGATCATGGCCGTCGCGACCGACACGCGGGCGGTGGGCGCTGCCGCGGCGATAGCAATCGGCGGCACGGTCGGGCTGGATGCGCTCTTCGGCGGGCCCGTGACGGGCGCGTCCATGAATCCCGCTCGCTCTTTCGGCCCGGCGCTCGCGTCCGGCCAGTGGCACGAATTTTGGATCTACGTGATCGGGCCCGTTCTTGGGACAGTTCTTGGCGCCCTGGCCTACCAGGTGGTTCGTGGCGAGCACGCCGGGCCCGTGCCCGAGGTTGACCGCCGCTAGGGAATCGAGACCTTCGTTTCGCAGCGCACGGCCTGATCGGACTCCGTGCCACCGTCACAGGCGTCGGTGCCGCCACCACCGTCGAGCAGGTCGGGACCCGACCCGCCGAAGAGCTGGTCGTTGCCGTCTCCACCGCAGAGGCCGTCGCCGGAGGAACGGCCCAAGAGGACGTCGTTGCCGCCCAAGGCGAGGATGCCGTCGCCGGCCTGGCTGCCGACCAGCCGATCGGCGCCGCCGGTGCCGACCCGGTTGACGAGCTTGCCCTGGCAGCTCACCCGCTCGTAGGCGCCCTTGTCGCAGCGCCCGCCGAGCGAGCGCGGGACGCCGCGCTGGTCGGTGACGCGACAGGCGCCCGAGCCCGAGCCGGGCGCCGCTGGGGTGCCGGTGTTGATCGCCGGACTGCCCGAGAGCAACGCGTGCGTGAGCGTGGCGCCGCCGTTGTTGGCCAAGAGCGCCAGCCCCGGGTCGGCTGCGGTTTGGTCGCCAGTGGCCGGGGCGACCGTGCAGCCGGCTGTACTGGAGTAAAGGTTGTAGCCCTGCGAGACGACCCTGCCGTTTTGCGCCAGCGACGAGCAGTTCCAGTCGGGGAAATCCGGAGCGCGCCGGTCGAGGTTGCCGGCCAGGATCGTGTTTTTGAGGTTCACGGTCGCCGAGCTCCGCGCGTCGAGACCACCGCCTGAGCCGTCGTCGGAGAAGGCGTCGGCGTCCGCGATGTTTCGCGTGATAGTCGCGTTCTTGAGGTTGGTGGTTCCCTCCTCGGTCGAGAGCGCGCCGCCAGACCTGCCTGACTCGTTTCCAGTCAGGGTCGAGTTGGTGATGTTCAGCGTTCCGCCAAGACCCCTGAAAAAGATCCCGCCGCCGTAGCCGCTGGAGGAGTTGTTGGAGACAGTGCTACGGGCAACTGTCAGCGATCCCGATTCAACGTAGATCCCGCCGCCGCCCTGCAAGCCGGACTCGTTGTCCTTCACGGTGCTGTCCGTCAGCGTGGCGGCTCTGCGGACGAGGATCCCGCCGCCGTAGGCAGCGCCGGTGTTATCGCTGACGGTGCTGTTGATGAGGCTGGCGACGTTGGCCGCGATCCCACCGCCGATGTTGGCGCTCACCGTGCTATCGGTGAACCTGGCGGTGGCCGCGGAGATCCCGTCGCCGCGATTGGCGCTCACCGTGCTACGTATGAGCGTGGCGGCGCCGGCCTGGATTCCGCCCGTGCCGCCAACCGCCGTGTTGTCGCCCACGGTACTGTCGGTGAGCTTGACGGTGGCGGCGTAGATTCCGCCGCCGTAGCCGGCGTCGTTGCCGCTCACAGTGCTGTCCATTAGCGTCAGCGTCGTCCCCGGAGCAGCTTGAATGCCTCCGCCCGCCGCCCCCGCCGCGCCGTCGTGAATGGTCAGCCCCGAGATCGTCAGAGTCCCGGAGCTGACCTGAACAACCCGATCGTTGGTGGTCGAACCGTTGCCGTTTATCCCGGTCACCTCGGCACCTTCGCCGGCGATCGCCAGGCTCTCGGTGACGTCCAGATCGCCCGCGGCGTTGGCATGCTCGGCGCCCCTGCGCTGGAGGTTGTAGTCGTGCGCGGCGAGCCTGATCGTGTCGGCGGCGGCCGGGTTGGCGTCAGTGCAGCCGCCGCTATTGGCGTCCGCGTTCGCGGTGTTCACCGCCTCGCGCAGCGAGCACGGTACTGAGCCGTCGAGCTGATCGAAGGTGGTCGTGACCGAGATCGTGCCGGCGCCGGCGGGGGCCGGGAGCACGAGCGCGAACAGCACAGCCATGAGAAGGCCGGCGCTCACACACCACCTAGGCCGGTATCCGATTGGCTGCAACACGCTCCCTCCGGGCGAGGGCGAGCCTCTCACGGATCCCGGGACGTGTCAAACCGGAGGAGTCCCCTACGAGGCGAAACCGTTCTGGCCAGCTACGGGCTCAGCACCATGCTCGTGGGTGCCGCACCCAGCGACCGGCCGCCGTAGATGACCTTCCCCTGAGCGTCCTGGTAGGTCATCCAGGGGACGGTCCCCTGCTGAGCGACGCCCGGCTTGGAGAAGTCGCAGACGCCGTTGGCGAAGATCGCCTGCATCCGCGTCCATTGTGGGTTGGTGAACGGAACCGGGCCGTAGTGGTCGCTGCGGTTGAGGGGCTTGAGCTGGCACTTGTTGGCGTCGGTGGTGATCGCGTCGCCGGCCACGGTGCGGGGGGTGCCCTCGACGTTCACCACGCCAGCCGGGCAGAGGCCGTCCGAGAGCTTTTGGCCGCTCCCGTTGTAGCAGCGGTCGGTCAGGTCGCTGGGCTTGTCGCGGGCGATCTTTTGGGCGTACGTGCCGTTGGCCTTGTCCTTCTCAACGGCGGTGAGCCAGCGGTCCAGGGCCAAGAAAGCATTGAGCCCGCACTGGCTGTCGGCGGTCAACGCCACCGGTCCTTCCCAGATGAGCTGGTTGGCGTGGTTGCCGTGCTCGCGGTTCAGCCGGGAGCGGACTGCGAACGCCCGGTAGGCGTCGTGGAAGACTCCCGGGTTGGGCCCGCGGCAATCGATGATCGCCGTGCGGTTGAGGTTGTTGGTCTCGTTGATCATGCCGCTGCGGTAGGCGTTGGCGAGCACCGTGCTGTGGCCGAGCGCCCGTTGGGATGTGTGGTTCGCGTCCGCGTCGAGGCCGCCAACCTTCTGGTTGAGGTCGACGAACTGGGCCGGCGTGATCTTGCCCTTCTGCAGCGTGCGGAGGCCGTATTGCACGCCGACGTTGTCCACCGGTACGTCGGCGAATCCGTGCCCGATCTGCTTCTCCTGCGGAGTCCAAGCCGACATCGGCCGTGGTCCGAAGACGTTGATCGCCGCGTCCTGGATCGTGCAGCGCACACCGCCCGGGTTGGTCGCGGGGTCGTAGCGCTGCTCGTCGGTGACGCCCTTGCACGGATCGGTCGGGATCACGACGTGGAACTGCGCGCTGTCCGAGACCTGCGCGTTCGCGAGGCCGTCATTGGGACCGCCCTCGACCGCATTCATCTGCGCTGGCGTCCACGCCACGCCCGCGCCCCACAGGCTCGGGTCCTTGAAGTAGCGCAGAGTCTGGTGGTAGTCCAGGAACTGCGTCGCCGTGCTCCACGCGTCGGGGAAGGAGCAGGTCGGCATGATCCCCTGATAGACGCCCGGGTAGGCGTTGGCGATCCACTGCTCGGCCAACGACCCGCCAGAGCACCCGGTGCCGATCGTGTAGCGCAGCGTCCCGTAGTGCTCGATCAGGTACTCCTTGGTCATGATCAGGGACTCGGCCTGGGACACCAGGTTGCAGTTGTGCCCGGCGTTGTCCAGCGCGTGCGACATCGTCGCGAACCCCAGCCCGAGTGCCTGCTCAGCCTCGGAGTCGGTGACCGCCGGCGCGGTGCCCGTCTGGTGGTCGGCGCCGCACGAGGCGCCGTGATGGATCAGCAGCTTGTGGTCGAACTGCGGCTGCGGCGCCACGCCGCCCCAACCCTTGCCCGGCTGGAACAGCACGGCGATCTGGTACTGGTCGCGGTCGAGGTAGCCAGTCTCGATCCGCACGACGAACGGCAGCGTATGGCCGTTGTCCGTCTCGGTCGTGGCGACATCCGACGGCGGGTTGTCCGGGTCGTAGGGCTGGAAGCCGGACTTGCTCGGGTCAGTTGACCTGTAGACGTAGGTGAACTTCGGCGGCTGGTCGCACTGAAGGTTCGTCGCAGTCTCCTGGCACTTCCACGGCTTCAGCTGCGGACCGGAGAAGACCGGGCCGTTCCTCGGGTGGTTCGTGACCGTCAACCGCGCGGCGCGATCGCCGGCTCGGGCGATGATCGTGTTGCGCCCGAGCTTGAGCCCGCGCAAGACCCCGAGAACCGTGCCGTCGGCGCGCTTGGCGAAGGCGCTCGTGCGGTTCGCGCCGTCCACGGTGACCGTGAGCCCCTGCGTCGAGCTCACGCCGCCGATGCGCACGAGGGCATTGTCAGCGCTGACGAGGTCTGCGCGACTCGACAGCACCGAGATCTTGATGGGCCCGCTGGCGGCGCCCGCCGGCGCGGCGGCCAGTAGACAGAGGGCGACAGCAAGGGCCGCGCTGGTCCCCAGCGCGGCGAAGCGGGCGACCAGGGCCTTCGACTTCATGCTCGTAACCTCCCCTGTCTTTGCACTCGCAGCGTCGTTCACTCGTCGGGTTGCGCTAAGTCGGCCGCCATCATATGCGCTGAGCAGTCGGGGCGGCGAGATTTGAACTCGCGACCTTTCGGCCCCCAGCCGAACGCGCTACCAAGCTGCGCCACGCCCCGATGTGCGAACGGCTCTTGGTGCCGTCCTCAACGGAATGATGACTTAAAAGAGCGGGCGACCGGACTTGAACCGGCACCGAGAGCTTGGAAGGCTCTTGTGCAACCGTTACACCACGCCCGCCCGAATGGCGGATTATAGGTTCGGCCGTTGCGACGCACGGAGGGTGCAGCGCCGCTCTGGGGCTAGCGCTTCCGCATCCCGAAGTCGGTCGTGATCGTGCTGCCGCCGGCGCCGGGCTCCGGCGGGGTGCCGCGGGCAAAGCCGACCCCGATCTGGCGGAACTGCGGGTTGAGGATGTTGTAGCGGTGCCCGGCGCTGTGCATCCAGGCGCGGACGATCGCCTTCGGCGTCCCGGTGCGGCTTTCGCCGTACGCGATGTTCTCGCCGTAGGCCCACGCGCTCAGCCCACCGACGATGTAGTTGGCGGTTTTCAGGCGAGACAGCACGGATGGCTCGCCGGGGCACTCGTGCGCAAAGCACCTGTGGTCCTGCATGTAGTTCGTATGCCACTGGGAAGAGCTCTTCAGCCGAGGGCTCTTGTCCAGCCCTTTCAGTCCGTGGCTCTGTCGCTTTCGATTCACTAGGCAGCGAACCGCCATCCGAGCTTGGCGCTTGCTGAGCTGCCGCGGGCTGTCCTTGCCATAGCGCGTACAGGCGCTGGCGCTTGCCGCCTCTGTCAAGGGCCCGGCGAGGAGGAGGAGAAGGGCAGTCGCCAGGAGTGCTGCCGACGCAACGAACGCAAGCTTGCGTGTCCGAAGCACCATTCAACCTCGGCTTCGGCTCCGCGGCCCGAGCGATCAAACCGCCACCGGCGCCAGGCGGGGCGGGATTCGAACATCCGGCTACCTTCGAGGTCTGCGCCAGCCGAAGACGATCGTGTAGGCGGCGAAGTCGCCGTCGTCCAAGCCGGTTACCGGGGTTCCCCAGCCCACCCCGACGCCCAGGTCGCGAAAGTCCCGGTCGAGCACCTTGCGGCGGTTGAACCTCGAGTGCATCCACCGCGCGATCATCTGGCTCGGGGTGTTCTCGTAGCCCAGGATCTCGGCGAATCCCCAGCTCCTGCGCCCCTTGGTGTAGCCGGACCTCTTGATCCGCCGATGAAGGCCGGGCTCGCCGTCGCATCGGTGCCTGAAGCAGTCCTGGGCGAGCATCGTCCTGGTGTGCTGGCGAGCGGCCAGCTCCAGCCGGTCGTTGGGATCGAGCAGGTGGCGGTCGTGCTTCGCGCGCCTGCGATTGACCAGGCAGGTGATGGCCTCGCGGATCTTGGGCAGCGCGACCTGATGGGGGTGGGCCTTGGCGTGTGGACACGCGGCCGCAGCCGCGGTGGCCCCGGGCCCGAGGCTGAGAGCCAGCGACAAGCCGGCCGCCGCCGACGCGAGCAGGGCCGTGGCCCAAAGCGCCCTTGGGGTCCGCCGCCCCGGCCTCGTTCCAACCCTGGCCATCCGGGACCAGGTTAGCGGCGGCAGTCAGACGCCAGATCAGCGGGGGACCGAGGAATCGAACCTCGAGCGGCGGTTTTGGAGACCGCCATGTTGCCGTTACACCAGTCCCCCGAGCCCGCGGTCAGTCTAATCAGCGAACGATCGTAAAATTTCGGCTTCGCGGGCGTGCTGGAAGCTGGGTAGACAGGCCGGCCTTAGGAGCCGGTGCTCGAAAGAGCGTGTGGGTTCGAGTCCCACCGCCCGCATCGACTCCCACTGCCGCCTCGTGGATCGCCGCGCGCGGCGCGGGAAGATTCTAGACTTGTCGTGATGGAGGTCACAACCGCTCGGCCCGGCTACGAGATCTGGCGACCGAACAGGGAGAAGCCTGAAGCGAAGACGACGAAGGCGGCTGTGTCCTTCGTGCTCCTCGTCTCCGCCGCTCTTCTGATCGTGATCACGATCGGCGGCTGGACGCGCCTCGAGGGCACCAGCGTTGCCGTCATGTCGCTGCTCTGGGCGGCGATCTACATCGCCTTCGCCCTGCTCGTGGCGCGCTGGCAACGCGGCATCCTGCCCGTGGCATCTGCCCTGGCGATCATCCTCGCGATCTTCGCCGCCGTCGCCGCGCCGGACTGGTTTGCTCGCTCCAAGGATGGGCTCGATCCCCCGCCTCTCCCCGACGACCTCCTCGGGCTGCTGACCATCCTGGTGGTGCCCGTGCAGTTGCTTTTGATCACGGTCGCGATGATCGGCTTCAACCAGAACTGGCACGTCGAGGAGGAGCGGCCGGTCGGCGGGGTTCCGCTGGCGGGTGAGGGCACCGAAGAGGAGCAGCTCGACGAGGATCTCCCCCACGTCAGGTACGAGCCGATCCCACCGCCGCCGTCCTCCCGCGACCGGCGCTAGAAGAGTTGCGGCCGCGCCTCGCGCGGCTCGAGCAGATGGGGGCCATCCTCGCGGACGTTGTTGACCGCGTCGACGACCTCGCGCAGAGCGAGCACATCCTCCGGCGCGGGTGCCAGCAACGAACCCAGCTCCTCCGCGCCCGCACCCGCGTCGAGCCACCGTGCCTCGGCGTCCCGCATCAGCACGACCGGCATCCGGTCGTGAAGCGGCCGAATGAGCTCGTTGGGCTCGCAAGTGACGATCGCGCAGCTGACCAGCTCCCCTTCACCGTCCCGCGCGGCCAACGATGCCCAGATGCCCGCGAACGCGAACAGCTCGCCGTCCGCGCGGCTGATCCAGTACGGCGTCTTCGCTGAACCCTCGCCCCGCCACTCGTAAAAGCCGTCGGCCGGGATCAGGCAGCGGCGCTCGCGAAACGATTCGGCGAAGGCGGGCTGGCCATCGAGCGTCTCGGCCCGGGCGTTGATCAGAGGCGCGCCCGAGCGGCGCTCCGCCCACCGGCCGGGCAAGAGTCCCCAGCGAAGACGGCCCACCTCGCGCTCGCCGCGCTCGCCGCGGCGGATCGCCAGCACCGGATCGGTGGGGGCGATGTTGTAGCGGGGTACCTCGTCCTCGCTGAGCTCGAACTCGGGCAGACCGAAGCGCGCGCGGATCCTCGCCGGGTCCGGGTCGGTAAGCGTGAAGCGCCCGCACATGGCCGTTCGAGGCTAGTGCACAATGCACCGAACCCACCCGCGGCGGTGGCGAAACGGCAAACGCGATGGACTCAAAATCCATTGCCCGAAAGGGCTTGTGGGTTCGACTCCCACCCGCCGCATCCGGGAACGAGCGGGCTTCAGTTTCGCCCTTGGCTTGGCGGTCCTCGACCACCTGGACTGACGTCCGCGCTGCGAGATACTGCGCGAGCGATGTCGCAGGAGAACGTGGCGATGGTTGCGAGGCTCGTGGACGCCTGGAATCAAGCGAACGTCGAGGGGATGCTTGCCCTCTTTGACCCCGAGTGCGAGGTCATCTTCCCGCCCGAGGTACCGGAGCCAGGGCCTTTCCACGGCCATACCGAGCTTCGAGAATGGGCTGAGGGGTTCCTCGCGGCGTGGGAGTCTCATCACGCGGAGGTCGTGGAGCTGATCGAGGCAGATCACAGCATCGTGGCGATCCTCCACCTGATCGGGCGAGGCTCGGGCAGCGGGATCGAGATGGACGAGACCGATGCCCACGTCTTTACGTTCCGCGACGGGAAGGTCACACGTTGGAGGAACTTCAGCGACCGCTCCGCGGCTCTCGAAGCCGCCGGGCTGCGGGAGTAGGCGCGGTACGCGTCCGGCGTCCGGCGATAATCCCGCGCCCGTGGATGCCGCCGCGCGCATGGACCTGATTCGCACGCTGTGCTCGTTCGAGAGTCGCGCGGCGGGCACGGACGCCGAACGCAGGGCGGCGAGCTGGCTGGCCACCCGCCTCAGCGCGGGCGGACGGCGAGTCGAGGTCGAGCCGACCTACGTCCACCCGCGATACGGACTCGTCCACGCCGGGCATTGCGTGCTGGGGCTCGCGGGCAGCCTGCTCGCCACAGTCCAGCCCGCAATCGGATTCGCGATCGTGCTGGCCACCGCGGTATCGATGTACCTCGATCTCAACTACCGCGCCTACCTGCTGCGCCGGCTGTTCTTCCGCCGCGCCTCCCAGAACGTCGTCTCGCCCGGCAAGCGCTCCGATGCCGCGGCGCGCATCTTCCTGTGTGCCCATTACGACGCCGTCCGGGCCGGAGCCGCGTTCAGTCCGAGACAGGCCGCGCGCTGGGCGCGACTGTCCGCTCGCCTCTCGATCCCCGTGGGGCCCTTTCGGGTCCTGTTCTGGTCGCTCGCCCTTTTGCTGCCGATCATCGGCGCCCGTATGGCCGGCCTCGAGTCCAACCTGATCGCGTTTCTCCAGCTCCCCCCCACCCTGGTCCTCATGGTCGGTGCCTTTCTGCTCACGGGCAGCGAGCTCTCCGACGTGGCCCCGGGCGCCAACGACAACGCATCCGGCGTCGCGACCGTGCTCTCGGTGGCCGAGGAGCTCGACACCGAGCCGCCCGCGAACCTCGACGTCTGCGTCCTCCTGGTCGGCGGCGAAGGGTCCCTGCAGGAGGGCATGCGCTCCTTCGTTCGCGCGCACCGCGCTGCCCTCGATCGGGAGACCACCTACTTCGTCAGCGTCGACACAGTTGGCCAGGGCACCGTCCGCTTCGAGACCGGCGCCGGCTGGATCATCACCTACGACCTGGACCGGCGCTTGGTGCAGCTGTGCGCCGCAATTGCCACCGCCGACCACGAGAACACGGACCGCTACCAGGCGCGTTCGGTGGTCCACGGGTATGCCGGCGATTCCATGCCGGCCCGCATCGCCGGCTACCCGGCGACCACGATCTCCTGTGGCAACGATCTGAACCAGGGGGCCGGACGCGACGCCTGGAACGACACCCCGGACCGAATCGATAAGGCGGCGCTCGACCGCGCCCACGGCTTCGCGCTCGAGCTTGTGCGAGCCCTCGATCGCGATATCGGGCGGCGCACGCCCCGGTGATATAAGCGGCTCGTGGCGCGCCCGGCCGCGAACACGAACCAGCGCGGGGAACTCCTCTGGGAGCCCTCGCCCGCGAGCGTGGAGCGCGCGACGATGACCCGCTACATGCGCTGGCTGGCGGCCGAGCGTGGGCGATCGTTCGACGATTACGAAGCGCTCTGGGATTGGTCGGTCGCCGAGCTGGAGGAGTTCTGGGCCTCGATCTGGGACTTCTTCGAAGTCGAGGCCTCGGCGCCGTACTCGGAGGTCCTGGCCGAGCGCGTCATGCCCGGCGCCAGGTGGTTCGAGGGGGCCGAGCTGAATTACGCGCAGCACATCTTCCGCGGCAAGCGAGACACCGACGTCGCGGTACTCCACGCGTCGGAGCTGCGACAGCTCGGCGAGCTCCGATGGGGAGACCTCCGGCAGCAGGTCGCCGCGGCGGCGGCCGGGCTTCGCGAGCTGGGCGTTGAGCGCGGTGACCGGGTGGTCGCCTATCTGCCGAACATCCCGGAGACGCTGATCGCGTTCCTGGCGACAGCGTCGATCGGCGCCATCTGGTCGAGCTGCTCGCCCGACTTCGGCGCCTCGAGCGTCGCCGACCGCTTCGCGCAGATCGAGCCTAAGGTGTTGCTCTGCGTCGACGGCTACCGCTACAACGGCAAGGACTTCGACCGGAGGGACACCGTCGCCGGTCTCGTTCGGGAGATGCCGACGATCCAGCACACGATCTTCGTCCCCTACCTCGAGGAGACCCCCGAGCTCCCCCCGGTACGGGGTGCCACAACCTGGGTGCAGTTGCTCGCGGCGGGCGAGGGCGCGGAGCTCCGCTTCGAGCAGGTTCCCTTCGACCATCCGCTCTGGGTCCTGTACTCATCGGGGACCACGGGCCTGCCGAAGGCGATCGTGCAGGGCCACGGGGGCATCCTGCTCGAGCACCTGAAGAAGCTGCATCTGCACCTGGACGCGCAGGACCAAGACCGCATCTTCTGGTTTACGACGACCGGCTGGATGATGTGGAACTTCCTCGTCGGGGTGCTGCTGACGCCCGCCTCGATCGTCCTCTATGACGGCAGCCCCGTCCACCCGGACATGGAAGTGCTCTGGGACCTGGCCGAGCGAACAGGGATGACCTGCTTCGGCACCAGCGCCAGCTACCTGGCCGGCTGTGTCAAGGAGCGGGTCGAACCAGCCTCGGGGCGCGACCTCGAGCGCCTCCGCGCCGTGGGCTCCACCGGCTCGCCCCTTTCACCCGAGGGCTTCGAGTGGGTGTATGAGCACGTCGGCCGCGACACCTGGCTGTTCTCGACCAGCGGCGGGACCGACGTCTGCACCGCGTTCGTCGGGGGCGTTCCACTGCTGCCGGTCTACCGCGGGGAGCTCCAGGCGCGCGCGTTGGGCGCCGCGGTGGAGGCATTCGACGAGCAGGGAAATTCGGTCACCGACCAGGTGGGCGAGCTTGTGATCACCGAGCCGATGCCCTCGATGCCGTTGTTCTTCTGGGGGGATGAGGACGGCTCGCGCTACCGGGCGAGCTACTTCGAGCATTTCCCCGGTGTCTGGCGGCACGGAGACTGGATCGAGATCACGTCGCGCGGCACCGCGGTGATCTATGGCCGCTCCGACTCGACCATCAACCGCCAAGGCGTGCGCATGGGCACAAGCGAGATATACAGGGCGGTCCTGGCGGTGCCCGAGGTTCTCGATGCCCTGGTGGTCGATGTCCCGCGTCCGGGGACGGATGGATGGATGCCACTCTTCGTGGTCCTCGAGCCGGGCGCGGACCTCGACGAGCAGCTGGCAGAGACCATCAAGCGCCGGATCCGCGAGCAGTGCTCGCCCCGGCACGTCCCGAACGACGTCTTTCAGGTCCGCGAGGTGCCGCGCACGCTGAGCGGCAAGGTGCTCGAGGTGCCCGTGAAGAGAATCCTTTCGGGAACGCCGGCCGAGCAGGCCGCAAGCCGCGACTCCCTGGTCAACCCCGAGTCACTCGACTACTTCGTGGACCTGGCCGGAAGGCTCAGCAAGAGCTAGGAAGGCGGCGACCACATCGTGGTCGAACTGGCTCCCGGCGCGCGCCTGAAGCTCGGCTCTGGCCCGCTTCGCCGTGAAGCGCCGGCGGTACGGCCGGTCCACGGTCATCGCGGCATAGGCGTCGGCGACGGCTAGGATCCTGCCCTCCAGCGGGATCTGGTGCTCGTGCAGGCGCCGTGGATAGCCGGTGCCGTCTGGACGCTCGTGATGGGTCAGGATCCACTCGCTCACGCGACCGAGCTGGGCAGCCCCCACGATGCGCGCACCGATCTCGGGATGGCGCTCCACCTCCCGCCGTTCCTCGTCGCTGAGCGTGGACGGCTTGTTGAGGATCGACTCCGCGACGCCCACCTCCCCGACGTCGCGCAGGAGCGCGGCAATCCGTACGCGCTCGACTTCCTCCTCGGGCAGGTTGAGACGACGGGCCAGCTTTCCGGCATAGTCGGCAACCCTGCGGGAGTTGGCCGGAGAGCCCTTGCGACGATCTACCGCCTCCGCCAGCGAGACAAGCGACGCGAGGCGCGGGCTCGTCTGCTCGGCCGTGATCTCCTCGGCCGCCTCCGCCGGCGCGGTCTCCTGGTGGAACAGGACCGACCTGTCCCTTCCCAACTCCTTGGCCTCATACAGCGCGCGATCCGCCGAGTGCAGGAGCTCGCCGGTGGTGATGCCATGCATCGGAAAGCCAGCCACACCGCAGCTCACCGTCATCTTCTCCTCCTGGCGGGCGAAGGTTGCTCTGACCTCGGCGCGAAGCCGTTCGGCAAGCCGGAAGCCCTCTTCCTCGTCAGTCTCGGGCGCCAGCACGGCGAACTCCTCTCCTCCCAGGCGCGCGACCACGTCGCTGGTGCGCGTCCCACGCCTCAGCGCCTCGCCGAGCTTGGCCAGGGCCCTGTCGCCGGCGGCGTGGCCGAACCGATCGTTGAACTCCTTGAACCAGTCCAGGTCGAGCACCAGGATCGCCAGCGACCGCCCGCCCCTGGTCGACCGCTCGAGCTCGTCGGCGAACCGGCGCTCGAGCTCGCGACGATTCGCCAGCCCGGTGAGAGAGTCGGTGCGTGCCGCCGCGCCCAGCTCGGAAACCATCCTCTCCATCTGGCCGCGAAGCGCCGCGATCAGAAAGCCCACGACGAACAGCGACCCCGTCGCCAGCGCCCACGTCAAGGCAGGGACGTCGACGTTGTCGCTGGCAATGAGCGCGATCCCGTATCCCGCCGAGGCGAGCGCGAGATGCGAGGCAGCTACGGCCGGCCTCAGGAAGTAACACGCGGCCAGCCCGACCCAGAAGTAGTAGACGGCATATGCGGCGGCGGCGGCGCCGCCGCCGAAGTAGACGGCCAGGCTGACCAGGATCGTGCCCAGCAGTGGGGTCGCCTCATATGCCCAGAGCGGCAGCCGGTCGAAGAGAACCAGGAAGGCCGCGGCTGCCAGGTAGGCCGCGATCGCAACCGCCACGAGCCCGACCGTGTCGCGACCAGCCGCATGCGGTAGCGCCAGGCTGAGGAGCAGGAGCGTCGCTCCGATCCCGAAGAGGTAGGTGAACGTCCGTGCCATCGTGGCCGGGTCCTCGAACACCCTCACGGGCTCCCCCTGCTCACGCCAGGCGATTCGGTCGGCCAGCGCGCGCCCGGTGACCGTGACGCGGTCCTTGAACGAGCGGCTACTCATCGGTCCGTCTGGGAGAACCGGGGTCGTCGGCACACCATCGGTGGGCGCGGCGCCAATAGTGAGCCGAAGCCACTCGAACCTCGTAGATTTGATGTGGGCACCGGTCGGCCCATTCCTTGTACCAACATCAGATCACAGGAGAGAGGCAAATGAGCGAGCCGACGATGGTCGAGTTCGACCTCGACCGCTACCTGCGCAACTCGAAGAAGCTCGATTTGAGCGGGATCGACTGGGAGGCGATTCCGGATCACCCTCTGTCCGAAGGCGACGTGATGTGTCTGCACTACATGATGGACATCGAGACGCACACCGTCATCTACCTACGCGACCTGCTCGCCACCCGCGTGGCGGCCGACCCGCAGATCACCGCCTTCTTGAGCTGCTGGGTGTACGAGGAGCTGTGGCACGGTGAGGCGTTCTCGGATTTTCTGCGCTCCTACGGAATCGAGGTGCCGGCGGAGCCCAAGCTCCCGGACGGCTCGACTCCGATGCCCACGCACCCCGGTCGCTGGCGACAGCTACGGGTCAAGGCCGGCGTCGGCAACGGGCTGGGGATCTTCCCGACGATGCTGGGCTCGCTGATCAGCCGCGACTTCGCCGCCATCCACATGATGTGGGGGGCCGTGAACGAGCTGACGACGCTTACCAGCTATCACGCCCTGATTCGGCGCTGCGATCACCCCGTCCTCCACCAGCTCCTCCACAAGGTGATCCGCGACGAGCGTCGCCACTTTGCCTTCTACCGGGCCCAGGCCAAGGCTCGGATGCAGCGCAGCCGCTCCGCCCGCCGGCTGGTCCGCTGGGTGCTGTCAACCCTGTGGACGCCGGTGGGAGCCGGCGTCAAGAGCGAGGAGGAGGTCGATGCGCTGGCCATCTATCTGTTTGGCGACAGCCCCGAGGGTCGCGAGCAGATCCGCGAAATCGACCGCACCATCTCGGACGTGCCCGGCCTGGAGGGCCTGACGATCCTCGAGGATTACCTGGACGCGGCGCTCCACCGAGCCACCGAGCGACCGGGCTGGGCTGGAGTGGGCGCGAAGCTCCAGCCGGCGGCCGCGAACGGCCATGCCCCGACCCCAACCCACTGGGCCAAGGTGGGGGCGCGCGAGGACTAGCCACTCGCGCTCGGATTGGGCGCCCTACCTGCCGAGCCCGACCCTTCGCGCCCGCTCCACCGCTCGCGCCAATACCTCGTCAGCGCCTTCGACCTCGCCCCCGCGCATCAGGACCCGGCCGTTGACGACGGTCGTGTCCACGACCGCGCCCGACGCCGCATAGACCAGGCCCGCCGTGAAGTCCCCGAAGCTGAGCTCGGGCCCACCGGAGCGCAAGAGCAGGAAGTCGGCCGGCTCCCCCTCGGCCAGGGCGGTTCCCCCCAGGAGCGGCGAGCGACGGCCGGTGGCGATCTGCCAGGCCTCGGCGGCGCTCACCGCGGCGGGATCCTGCGCCTCGTGCTTCACGAGCAGGGCAAAGGTCTTCAAATCGCCGAACAGGTCGAGGGAGTCGTTCGATCCGGGGCCGTCAGTGCCCAGGCCGACGTGAACGCCGGCTTCGCGCGCCGCCGGGTAGGGGAAGGCCCGGCCAACCGCCAGCTTCAGGTTCGCGACCGGGTTCGTGACCACGGTCGCGCCCCGCGCGGCGATCAGCTCCAGCTCGGCGTCGTCGAGCCACACCCCATGCGCGATCAGGGTTTGCGGACCGAGCAGGCCGAGCCGCTCCAGGTAGGTCGCCGGGCGTGCGCCGTGCTCTTCGACGCAACGGGTCACCTCGTCCTCGGTCTCCGACAGGTGAATGTGCACCGGCAGCCGGCGCTCGGCGGCGAGCTCGGCAATCCACCGCAGGGAGGGCTCGCTGACCGTGTAGACGGCGTGGGGTGCGAGCGCCGGCGCGATCAGCTCCCGCGGCGGCCCGATCTGCTCCAGGCTCTGCTCGGCGGCTTGGCGCAGGCCCTCGGGGCTGGCCGCGGCGCCCAGGTCGATCAGGGGGGCGGCGATCGAGGCCCGTAACCCGGCGTCCTCGACCGCCCGCGCGGTCGCGCCGGGCTGCCAGTACCCGTCCCAGAAGCGGACCGTGCCGGTCCGGATCATCTCCAAGCAGGCCAGCCGCGCACCCCAATAGACGTCGTCGCCATCCAGTCGCGCCTCGACCGGCCACACCACCTCTTCGAGCCACTCCATCAGGGGTAGGTCGCCGCCCTGGCCCCGAAAGAGGGTCATCGCAGCGTGGGTGTGGCCGTTGACGAGCCCCGGGGACAGAGCCATTCCCGCGGCGTCGATCACCTCGTCCCCGGGCTTCGCGACCACCCCCTCCCCCAGCGCGACGATGATCCCTTTCTCGACGCGCAGGCCAACGGGCTCGCCATCCAGCCGGGCCCCCGTCACCGCCAGACTCATGTCAGCCCCGGCACCAGCCGCTCGAGTGCCTGGGCCACGGCCTCGCGGTTCGCTGCCCGCCCCGCCAGGAGCTCCTCCATCGTCAGCTCGCGCTTGCCGACCCCGTTGGCCAGGTTCTCGACCACGCAGATCGCCGCGTAGGCCAGGCCGGCGTCGCAGGCGGCGATGCATTCGGAGCCAATCGTCATCCCCACCATCTGCGCGTGTGAGGCCATCAGGCGGATCTCCGCCTGTGTCTCCAACCGCGGGCCGCGGGCCTGCCAGTAGATGCCGCCGTCCACGAGTTGAAGGCCGATCCCATCCCGCCACGTGTCGACCACGCGCCCGCGCCAGCCGGGGTCGAATGCGGGCACCCTGTGTGCACGCTCGTCGTCGAAGGCTGCCGGGCCCGCACCGAGGGCGATGAAGTCGGCCGGACAGACGAATGTGCCCGGACCGAGGTCCGGCTGCAAGCCACCGACCGAGCCGAGCGCCAGCACCCGGTCGCAGCCGGCCTCGGCGAGGGATCGCATATTCGCCACGTGGTCGATCTTGTGAGGCAGCAGGTAGCGGTCGGTGCCGTGGCGCTGTAGGTACACGACCTCTGGCAGCGAAACATCCAGGCCCCTGACAGCGCTCCCGCCGCAGACTGCAAGCCGGGCCATCGGCCTAGCGATCAGAGTTCAGATCAGACTTCAGTGTGGTGCTCGCGACCAGCGCGGCAGAGATCGCCATGATGGCGAGCGCGGCCGCGGTTGCCCCCGTGTGCAGGCGCGCGAATTCCAGCAGCTCGTCGCGGGCGATCAGGCCGGCTGTGGCCAGCGCCGCAACGGAGGCTCCTCCAAGCCCCAGCCAGAGCCCTAACGTGGCTCTGTTGGCTGCGATACCCGCGGGGGCTGCGGTTCCCACTCGGATGGCGGCAACCGCCAAAAAGAAGAAGCCGCAGGAGACCAGCACCCCCCCAAGCACGTCGCTACCGAAGTGCCAACCGAGCATCATCAGCGAGGCCGACACCGCGATCACGTAGGCCCCAGCCCCGACGGCGACGGGAATTCGTAGCCGCGGCGGAGCCACCAGTACAGCGGCCAGCGCAATGGACGCCGCCCCGGTAGCGTGCCCACTCGGGAAGGCCTCGGCGCCCACTTGGTTCGCTCCGAGTACGAAGTGGTAGCGGGGGTGCGCCAGCGCCACCTGCAGGATCAGGGCGGTCAGGTTGGCCCCGGCCACCAGCGCGATCGCTCCGATTGCCTCCCAACGCCGGCCAAGCGCCCATCCCCAGGCGAACAGCACAGCAAGCGCGAGCAGCAGCGGCCGCGGGTCGGCGGAGTGCGTGATCTTGAGGATGATTGGCGAGGACGGCGGGCCGCCGTCGAACGCCCTCATCCAGTGGAGCGCCCTCGCGTCCAATTGTTCAACTGGCGCAATCCCGTAAGCGCAGGCGAGGACCACCGCGAAGGCTAGAAAGCAGGCTGCCGCCGCCCACAACAGCGATTTGACGCTGGGGTGCATCCCAAAACGGTACCGGGCGCTCTTAAGCCGGGGTAATGGGATTGCGGCGTTCCGAGAAGCGGCGGTCCTTGCCGTCCGCCAGCGCAAAGCGACGGATCAGCTCGGCACGCAGCTCGTCGGCCTCGATGACGGCATCCACCACCAACTCCGAAGCCAGATGGAGGATGTCGATGTCCGCGGCGTATTCGGCGCGCTTGCGCTGCACGAACTCCTCGCGTTCCGCCGGGTCCTCGATCTCCTGGATCTGGTTGTAGAAGACCGCGTTGATCGCCGCCTGCGGGCCCATCACCGCGATCGAGGCGGTTGGCAGGGCGAGGCAGCAATCCGGCTCGAAGGCGGGGCCGGCCATCGCGTAGAGGCCGGCGCCGTAAGCCTTGCGAACGATCACCGACAGCTTCGGCACCGTCGCCTCGGAGACGGCCGAGATCATCTTCGCGCCGTGGCGGATGATCCCCTGGCGCTCAACCTGGGTCCCGATCATGAAGCCGGGCACGTCGGCGAGGAAGAGCAGGGGCACATTGAAGGCATTGCAGGTCCAGATGAAGCGTGCAGCCTTGTCGGAGGAGTCGACGAACAGGACGCCGCCCTTCACTTTCGGCTGGTTGGCGACCACGCCGATCGCCCGGCCGTCCAGCCGGGCGAACCCGACCACAACCTCCTTCGCCCAGCGGTCGTGGACCTCGAACCACGAGTCGGCGTCCACCAGCGCCTCGATCAGATCGGCAACGTCGAAGGGAGCATTCTCGTCGGCTGGAACAATCGCCGAGATCGCCGTGTCGACCGCGGGCTCGGCCGGCGGCGCCGCGGGGGGCGCCTCCCGCCAGCTCTTGGGCATGTAGGAGAGGTAGCGCTTCCCGAGGTCGATCGCGTCGGTGTCCGAGCGCGCGAGCAGGTGGCCGCACCCCGAAACGGAGGTGTGCATCGCCGCCCCTCCCATCTCTTCGAGGTCCACCTTCTCGCCGATCACCATCTCCGCCATCCTCGGCGAGCCCAGGTACATCGAGGCGTTCCCCTCCCGCATGATCACCAGGTCGCAGAACGCCGGGATGTAGGCGCCGCCGGCGGCAGAGGGGCCGAAGAGCAGGCAGATCTGCGGAACCCTGCCGGAGAGGAGCACCTCGTTGTAGAAGATGCGCCCCGCGCCGCGGCGCCCGGGAAACATCTGTACCTGGTCGGTGATCCGGGCGCCGGCCGAGTCCACGAGATAGACCATCGGCAGCTCGAGCCGCAGCGCCCGCTCCTGGATCCGGAGGATCTTCTCGACTGTCTTCGGCCCCCAGGAGCCCGCCTTCACAGTGGGATCGTTGGCCATCAGCGCCGACCTGCGGCCGCCGATCAGCGCCAACCCGGTGACCACGCCGTCGGCGCCCAGGCCCTCCTGATCCCAGTTGGCCAGCAACGCCTCCTCCGCGAACGACTCCGGGTCGACGAGGCGGGCGACGCGCTCGCGCACCGGCAGCTTGCCCTGCTCGGCGGTCTTCCGATGATGGCGCTCCGGACCGCCGGATAGGGCGGCCTCCAGCGCCCCCTGCAGATCGTGTGTCCGGCTAGCCGCTATAACCCCAGGTCGGCCGGAGTGGGTTGCTCACCCGAGTAGTCGTAGAAGCCCCGGCCCGACTTGCGTCCGTAGTGGCCCCCTTCGACCAGCTTGGTCAGCGTGGCAGGCGGCGCGAACCGGTCCTCTCCGTAGGCCTCGTGCATCACGTCGGCGATCGAGGCCAGGGTGTCCAGCCCGACGAAGTCGGCCAGGGTCAGCGGCCCCATCGGGTGCGAGGCGCCTGCCTTCATTCCCGTGTCGACGTCCTCCACGGAGCCGACGCCCTGCTCGCAGGCGCGAATCGCGTCGAGGAGGTACGGGACCAGGAGCCGGTTGACGATGAACCCCCGGTTGTCGTTTGCAGCGACCGTGGTCTTGCCGAGCTTCTGGCCCAGCTCGAAGCCGAGGCCCACCGTCTCGTCGCTGGTTCCCTCCGCGCGCACCACCTCCAGGAGAGGCATCACCTGGGCCGGGTTGAAAAAGTGGAGCCCGAGGAAACGCTCGGGCCGGGAGGTCGCCGCGGCCTGCTCGGCCACGGACAGCGAGGAGGTGTTGGTGGCGAAGGAGGCTTCGTTCTTGACCACGCCGTCCACCTCCTTCCACATCTCGAGCTTCATTCCCAGGTCCTCGGTGATCGCCTCGATCACCACGTCGCAGTCGGCGAGCTCCGCGTAGTCGAGCGTCGGCTCGATGCGCCCGCGTACGGCGTCGGCCTCGCTCTGCTCCGCCTTGCCCTTCTCGACCGCGCGGGCAAGCTGCTTTTCGATCTTGCCCATGCCGCCGTCGAGCTTCTCCTGGCTCGGCTCGCGCACCACGACGTCCCAACCTGACTGAGCGCAGATCTGGGCGATCCCGTGGCCCATCAAGCCACAGCCAACAACACCAACCTTGCTGATCTCCATGCGAGCGGCAGCCTACACGGGGCGCCGCCGCGGGCGCCCCATGTGATCAGGCGAGGATCGCCTGGCGCTGCTCGATCACCGGGCTGAGCTCGGCGAGCTCGTCGATCGCCTCGTTGATCTCGCCGGCGAGCCCGTCGATTTCGGGAAGCGACTCAGGGTCGGCGTAGAGACCGAAAAAGGCTCGGTCCCCGACCGTGGTGAGGCCGATCGAAAGGGCGTGCCGATCGGGGAGCGGAACCACCGGGTACGCCTCCACGAGACGACATCCGCGCATGAAAAGCGGCTCGGGAGGACCGGGAATGTTGGAAACGGTGAGGTTGAAGGTGCGCGGGCTCGCGATCAGACGCGAGACCATGCGCTGGATCGGCGACGGCACGAATCCCAGCGAGCGCACCACGTCGTCCGCACCTTCGGGCTTCCCGGCGCGCTTGCGATCGCTCGTCGAAGCGTGAATCTCGCGCAGGCGACGCACCGGGTTGGGCTCGTCGCAGGGAAGGTCGACGAACATGAACGAGATCCGGTTGCCGAGCTCATCGAGACCGTTCGAACCACGGACGTTGACCGGGACCATCGTCTTGAGGCGGATCGGGCTCTCGCCGTGCTTCCTGAGGAACGCACGGACCCCTCCGGCGGAGGCGGCCAGCAGGACGTCGTTGAGCTTGACGCCGAAGGTTCGCTTGATTCGCGTCAGGTCGTCGATCGGCCGGGCCAGCAGGCCAAGCTGCCGCAGGGGCGAGATGGGCGGGTTCAGCTGCGGAGCGGGTCGTGCTGGACGCGCGGCGTCGACGAGCGCGGGCACCGCCCTCCGAGCCCGCGAGACAAGTTCGAGCGCCCGGCGGGGCGAGCCGGCCGCGCGGGCCGGAATCGCCGCGAGGTCGAGTTGGCTGCGCGCCAAGTCCGTAAGTGCACGGCCGAGCAGCCTCGGACTGCTGGGGGGCAGCTCCGGATCCCATTCGTCCGGCGGCGGTGGAGGCGGGACGGGGTCCGGATCGAGGAGCAGGCTGCCGAGCTCCACCGCGGCGATCCCATCGACCATGCAGTGATGGGCCTTGCCGACCACGCCGATCCGCCCGTCGTCCAGCCGGTCGGCGATCCAGACCTGCCACAGCGGGCGCTGTCGGGGCAGTGGCTTCGACATGCACTGCTCGACCACCTCGCCGAGCCGGTCGGACTTCGCGCGCACCACATGGCGGGCAACGTCGAAGTCGAGGTCATCGACCCAGACCGGGGCGTTGATCCCGAACGGCACCGACCTCAGGGTCTGCCGGTAGCGCGGCGCCCGCGGCAGCCGGCGCGAGATGTGCTCGCGCAACTGCTCGAAGCTCGGCCTCGCTCCGTCGCGGGGCGGCTCCAAGACCGCTGCCCAGCCGACGTGCATGTGTGCGTTTGGGGTCTCCACCGCTAAAAACGAGGCGTCCAGCGGCGATAGGCGCGTGACGGTCATATCTCTTCACCTCCGCTACCCAAGAGTCCGCGGCGCCGGATGGCACCCCGTCCTCTGCTTTCGTAGGGGTCTCGGGTCTCGGGTCTCGAGGTTGCTCAGAGCCCAGGGGAAGGCTCAAGAGTGTTCAGGATTGCGGATTCGGCGCTGGATGTGAACCGCCCTAGACGAATATTTCACAATTCTTTAATCACCTTGCCGCAATTTCCGGCGAACGATCGGCAGGCGAAGGCGACTCGTTGTCAGGCCCCTTACGCGCTCGCGGGCGGCGCGATCCCGAGCCGCTCGAACTCGCGGCCCATGGCCTCGGCGAGGGCGTTGAGCCCGCTCATGGGCCGCACCATCACCATGAGCTCCGCCACTTTGCCGTCGCCGTCGAAGCGCAGCAGGTCGAGCCCGTCGACCTCCCGGTCACCGACCCTCGCCTTGAAGATCAGCGCCGCCGCGTCGCCCTCCTCGAACCGCGCGACGTAGCGGAAGTCCTTGAAAACGTTCATCGCGCCCTCGGTGAGGATCGCCGACACGACCGGCTTTCCCTCATAGGCCTTGAACACCACCGGGCTGCGAAAGACGACATCGTCTGCGAGCGTCTCGGTGAGCGCCTCGGGGTCCTCCGCCTCGATCGCGGCGGTGAACGCGTCGTACTTCATCGCCCGGGAGCCTATCTGTGCCAGTCCACCGGCCCGGCGCGCAGCACGTGGGCCCCGAGCGGCCTGCCGAGGAGCTCCTGCACGGCGCTCGAGGCCTCGATCAGCTTCGGCAGGTCTACCCCGGTCTCGGTGCCCATCTCGTGGAGCATCGACACCAGGTCCTCGGTGGCGATGTTCCCGGTCGAGCCCGGTGGCACAGGGCAGCCGCCCAGCTCGCCGAAGGCCGACTCGAACGACTCCACGCCCTGCTCCAGCGCGGCAACGACGTTGGCGAGGCCCTGCCCGCGTGTGTTGTGGAAGTGGGCCGTCAGCTCCACCCCACGCAGGCTTTCCCGCGCAGCCGCAAAGAACTCGCCCACCTGCCGCGGGTTGGCCATTCCGGTGGTATCGCCGAACCCCACCTCCTCGCAGCCGGCCTCGGCGAGTCTTCCGGCAGTCTCGAGCACCCGATCAACCGGCACCTCGCCCTCGTAGGGACAGCCGAACGAGACCGCAATCACCCCCTCGCAGCGGAGCCCCTCCCGAAGGCCGCGCGTGATCGTTCGCTCGAGCCCGGCCAGCGAGTCGGCGATCGAGCTGTTGACGTTCTTTTGGTTGTGGGTCTCGGAGGCCGACAGAAACAGGTTGATCTCGTCGAACCGGTCGCGGTGGGCGAGCGCTCGCTCCAGGCCCTTCTCGTTCGGGATCAGGACGGAGTAGGCGACGTCGTCGCGCCGCTCCAAGCCCGCCAGGACCTGCTCGGCGTCGGCGAGCTGCGGGATCACATCCGGGCGAACGAACGAGGTCACCTCGAGCCGCCGCAGGCCGGATGCCGCGAGCATTCGGATCAGGCGGATCTTCTGGTCCGTGGGGATCACCTCGGGCTCGTTCTGAAAGCCGTCCCGAGGGCCCACCTCTCGGATGCGCGCGCTCATCGGCAACTCGGTCATGCTCCAGCAGCTACTCGGGCCGCGGTACCTCGACCAGCAGCGACTCGCCGCGGGCCAGCAGACGGCCGTCTCCCCCGTGGATGGCGACCCCGGTGAGATGCTTGCGCCCGTCGTGCTCGATGGGCCAGGCGGTCACGATCGAGGGCTCGCCGACGGGTACCGGCCCCAGCGACTCGACCCGCTGGCGGGCGAGGACATTGAAGCCACCCTCGGGGAACTCGCCAACAGCCCAGATCGACGGACAATCGAGCGCCGCCCAGACCACCTCCGTCGGGATCGCGTCTCCGCTCTCTGCCAGTGCCTGATCGGGCGTCCAGGCCGCCACGAGGAAATCTGCATCTGCGCCGGTCCTGCCCATGAACAGCCGCAAGCCGTCGCCCGGCTCGCGGTCAGGCCCGCAGGTGAAGCAGCTCGGATAGGGGTGCCCGAGCTCATCATGCATCAGGCGATGACCCGCTTCCTTCGCCTCGGCCAGACCCGGCGTCGGCGGGATCTTGAGCTCGAACGGTGCCGGCTTCGCCTCCAGCACCAGCGTCTCCCCGTCAAGCAGCGCAAGCCCACCGTCGTGGCCCTGCTCGCTCAGCTTCAACTCCCGCCCCATCGGCGGCAGGCTGCGCAGGTTGACCTCCACCGGGCCCTCGATCCGGCCCGCCACCACGGCCCCGGCGGCGTAGCCGCCAAGCGCGCCGCTCTCGAACCCACGGAACCTCTTTCCGAAGCTCAGCGTCGTCACGCGTTGAAGCCTAGCCTTCTCGATCTACTCCTCCCTCGCGCGAGAAGACCGACCACCGCTGCGCGAATACGCTCACGTCGTGCGACCGCTCGTCTACCACTCGCCGGTGGCAGCGACGCTGTTCTTCACGACCTTTGGCGTGTGGGCGCTCGGGGAGCTGGTGCTCCAGGTGCGCAACCAGGCTTCAGGCGAGTCCGATCCAAGCCGGCTCGGGATGCTCGCCGGGTCCGTCGGAGGGGTCACGCTTGCGTTCGTCCTTGCCGGCCGTGGGACGCTGCCAGGGCCCGGCTGGCTGCCGGTGGTCATCGGCCTCTCGGTGGCCTGGCTGGGCATAGCCGTCAGGGCCTGGTCGGTCCGAACCCTCGGTGAGTTCTTCACCGTCGATGTGACCGTCGCCGCAGATCAGCGCCTGATCGACGACGGTCCGTATGCGCTGGTGCGCCACCCGAGCTACACGGGGATGCTCATGGCAATCTTTGGTTTCGGCATCGCGCTCGACAGTTGGGGCTCCGCCGCCGCGGCCCTGTTCCTGCCGCTGGCGGCGGTCGTGATCCGGATTCGCTACGAGGAGGCGATGCTGCGGCGCGAGCTCGGCGAGCCCTACGAGGCGTACGCCAAGCGGACGGCCCGTCTCTTGCCGGGCATTTGGTAAGAAGACGCTGATGAACGCGAACAGAGCTTTGTGGGAGAAGGGCGACTTCACGCGGATCGCGGAGGGCATGCGAGAGAGCGGAGAGGCGCTGGTCCGGAAGCTGGACATCAGCGAGGGGCTCCGGGTGCTCGATCTCGGTTGCGGCGACGGGACCACCGCGGTGCCCGCCGCTCAGCTGGGTGCGGATGTTCTTGGCGTTGACATCGCCAGCAATCTCGTCGCGGCGGGCAACGCTCGCGCCGAGTCCCTTGGCCTGGCAAACCTCACGTTCAAGGAGGGCGATGCAACGGATCTGCACGAGCTCGATGACGAGAGCTTCGACCTCGTCGTCAGCATCTTCGGCGCGATGTTCGCTCCCAAGCCCTTTGATGTGGCCAAGGAGATGGTCCGGGTCACCAAACCGGGAGGGCGGATCGTGATGGGGAACTGGATCCCGAACGACCCGACCTTGGTGGCCCAGATCCTGAAGATCAGCTCTTCGTACTCACCTCCGCCTCCAAAGGGCTTCGTCAGCCCGATGACCTGGGGTGTGGAGGACGACGTGACCGAGCGGTTCACGGCAGCCGGTGTGCCCGAAGAGAGAATCTCGTTCGAGAGAGACGCCTACGTGTTCAACTACCCTGGTCCGCCGTCCGAGCTGGTGGCTGTATTCAGGGGCTACTACGGGCCGACCATGAACGCATTCGAGGCGGCGGCAGCCGACGGCCGAGAAGCTGAGCTCCAGGCTGAGCTGGAGGTGCTGTTCAACGAGCAGAACACGGATGATCAGGCCACTTCGATCCCGGCGACCTTTCTGCGGGTGACGGTCCAGCGGTAGCGATGTCGCACGAGGACGTGGAGGTCGTCCGGCAGACCATTGAGGCCTTCAACCGCGATGGCCTTGATGCCGCGCTCGAGTACCTGGACCCCGAGGTCGAGTGGCTGGCCCCTCCCGAGTGGTTAGAGGAACGCCTCTACAAGGGGCATGAGGGTATCCGCAGGCTCGCGTCCCAGTGGGACGAGAACTTCGACGAGTATCGCCTTGATCCGCACGAGTTCATGGACGCAGGCCACCAGGTCGTTGGGCTCGTCTTCCAGCGCGGCCGCATCAAGGGAAGCCACGATCCGATCGAGCAACGAACCGGTTACCTGTGGGAGGTGCGAGACGGGAAGGGCGTGCGCATCCAGGTCTATTTCTCCTGGGAGGAGGCGCTCGAAGCCGCCGGGCTCTCGGAGCAGGCCGGGTCAGGGGAGAGCTGAGGGATGGTCGTCAAGATGCAACCGGCTTGCCGGCATTGCGGTGCAACGCTGCCGCGCTCCTGGACGCGTTGTCAACGGTGCGGGAAGCGCTCCTGGACCTGGCTCCTCGCCGGCTGGGGTCGCCGTCACTGACGGCGAGCCTGGGCTATCAGGCTGAGACGAACGTGTGCGCCTGGTAGAGCTGCGGCTGCTCGTCGATGCCGACCTCCTGCAGGAGGGGCGCCAGGACCTCGCCGAACTGGTTGCAGGCGTCCTCCGACTCCCAGACGTCGACAACGCGGAAGCCGTCCGGGCCTTCTCCGGCTGCGTGCACCAGAAGCCCCGCGACGGGCCAATCGGATGGCGACTCCACGCGGGTCTTGCCGCCGGTGAGCTTGCCGACCACCGCTTCGTAGCTCTCCTGCGTGACGGTTGGGCCCTGATGAACCAGCACGACTGCCATCGCCATCTCCTTCGGTCGGGAACCAGAGCAGCATACGGCTGGTGAATACTGGTCGTCCACGGCGACTGCGAAGGAGGAGTTGATGACGTCGAGAGCGGACTTCACCGAGGAGGAGTGGGACCTGGTGCTGGAGGGGCCGCCGGCGGCAGGCCAGATGGTCTCGACCGCCGAACGCGGCGGGACGATCCGCGAGGCGTTCTCGATCGCAAAGGCCTACGCCGAGGCGCGAAAGCAACAGGGCAGCAGCGAGCTGCTGGACGCCATCGTCTCCGCCAAGCCCGAGGTGGACCGCACTCGACACTCGTCACTCGACGAGCTGAAGCAGCACTCGCTCGGGCACCTACGGGACGCCGTGGCCTTGCTCGAGACGAAGGCCGGGCCGGACGAGGTCGAGGACTATCGGGGTTTCGTCATCTCCGTCGCCGAGCACGCGGCCGCCGCCAAGAAGGAGGGCGACGAGCCCGCCTCCGAGGCCGAGCGCGCAGCGATCGCCGAGATCGCCGCCGCGGTCGGCCGCGACGCGGGGACGCCTTCCTAGCTCGACTTCACGGCACCCACCTCGATCACCCGGCGCTCGTGGGTGCCGACCCCGATCGTTCGATCGCCCTCGCGGACCTCGACTTCGAACCGCAGCTTGCGGCCGTCGACGATCCTCCGCAGGGCGGAGCGCACCTGGCACACCGCACCCTCCGGGGCGGCGGCGACGTGCTTGACGCAGACCTCGAAGCCGACCGTCGCCTTCCCCTCCGGCAGGTTCTCGTAGGAAAGGATTGCGGAGTTGCGCTCCATGACGGCGATCATGCCGGGCGTGGACAGCACGCGAACGCCGATCGTCCCGCCGACATCGGTGACCAGACGGTCCTCGACCACGAACTCGTCCACCCGTTCGATGCCGGCCTCCACGGTCGCCTCTATGGGCCGCTCGGAAGCCGGAACCGTGTCCCTCAGCGGCTTAGGCCAGCCGCGTCTTTCCGCCATCAGACCATCCCCAGCCCGCCGGAGACACCCAGCGTCTCGCCCGTCACGTAGGACGCTTCATCCGAGACCAGGAAGGCCACTGCCGCAGCAACCTCTTCCGGCTCGCCGAGGCGGCGCAGCTGGGTGGCGTCTGTCATCTTCTCGATCACCCGGTCGCCGATTTCCCCGAGCTCGGTGGCGCGTCGGAGCAGCGGGGTGTCGATCGGCCCCGGAGCGATCGCGTTCGCCGTGATCCCGAAGCGAGCGTTCTCGCGCGCAATCGTCTTCGTGAACGCGATCACGCCGCCCTTCGCGGCCGAATAGACGGCCGAGCCCTTCGAGCCCACCCGCCCCGCCTCTGAGGCAATGCTGACGATGCGGCCGTAGCCCAACTCCTGCATCCCCGGTAGCACCGCGTGCGTGCAGGCCAGGACGCCCTTCAGGTTGACGGCGATCACCCGCTCCCACATCTCGGGATCGGTCTGGGTAAAGAAGCCGAACTCGTCCGTGCCGGCGTTGTTGACGAGAATCTCGAATGGCCCGAGCTGCTCGACCACCGCAGCGGCCGAGGCAACTTCCGTGACATCGAGCCCCACGGCCTCGCCACCCACCTCGTTGGCGACCTTCCCCGCCCCTTCGGTGTTGAGGTCGCCGATGACGACGCTTGCCGCCTCCGCGGCGAGCCGCCGTGCGATCGCCGCGCCGATTCCGCTGGCCCCGCCCGTGACCAATGCCTTGCGACCTTCGAGCCTCATCCGCGGCGCGGAGCATATGCGCACACGGGCGCGCCGCGGGCCACGGACAAACTCGAAATACACTGCGCCGCCATGCCCGAGCGCATTCCGATCATCGGCGGGACCGGCGCGCTGGGCTGGGGCTTGGCGCTCCGCCTGGCCGTCGCGGGGCGGCCGGTGGTGATCGGCTCCAGAAGTGCCGAGCGAGCAGGCGAGGCCGCAGACCGATTGCTGGCGGCCGCGCCCGATGCCGCGGCCGAGGGGCTGGTCAACCAGGAAGCGGCGCGGGTCGGACCGATCGTCTTTCTCACGGTTCCCTTTCGCGCCCAGTCGGAGAACCTCTTGAACCTTCGGGATGCACTGGAGCCGGGGCAGATCCTGGTCGACTGCACGGTCCCGACCGCGGCGGCTGTGAGCGGAAAGGCCACCCGCTCGCTCGGGGTCTGGCAGGGGTCGGCTGCCCAGCAGGCCCAGGAGATGGTTCCCGATGGCGTTACCGTGGTGGCTGCCCTGCACACCGTGAGTGCCCCGGTCATGGGTGACCTCGATGCGCAGCTCGACGAGGACGTGCTGATCTGCGGGGACCGGCGGGCCGACAAGGCGCGGGTGGCGAAGATCCTGGAGCTCGTCCCGGGCCTGCGAGCGGTTAACGCAGGCGTGCTCGAGATGGCGCGCATCGTCGAGCAGCTCACCCCGCTCTTGATCTCGATCAACGCCCGTTACAAGCGGCGGGCGGGAATCCGGATCACGGGGCTCCCGGAAGGCGCCCTCTGGGAGTAGTCGTGGGCTCCGCAAGCTCAGCCGCTGATCGGGACCGCTGATGCGGGTGGCGCTGCTCGCAGGTGGGACCGGCGGGGCGAAGCTGGCCGCCGGGATGCAGGAGCTCTTGGGCGACGATTTATCCGTGATCGCCAACACAGGCGATGACCTGCGGATCCACGGACTTCACGTATCGCCGGATCCCGACCTGATCACCTACTGGCTGGCTGAGGAGATCAACGAGGAGCGTGGCTGGGGGATCAAGGGCGACTCGTTCACCGTCCACGAGCGGCTGGTCAAGCTCGGTGCTCCGGACTGGTTCCAGCTCTCGGATCGCGATCTCGCCACCTGTCTGTACCGGACCCACTTCGTCGCCGAGGGAGGAACCCTGACGGCCGCTCAGCAGCAGATCGCGCGGGCTCTCGGCGTGCGCGCCCGGGTGCTGCCGATGTGCGAGCAGTCGGTCCACACGCGGGTGCGGACACCGGATGGCTGGCGCGGGCTGCAGGAATTCCTGATCGTCGACGCGTCGCAGCCACCCATCGAGGGAATCGAGGTCGAGGGGCTGGATCGCGCAGTTCCGACCCCAGAGGTCCGCGAGACGCTGTCCTCCGCCGAGGCAGTCGTCGTCGGCCCGTCCAACCCGGTGATCTCCATCGGGCCGATCATCTCCGTGCCGGGCATGCGGGAGGCGATGCTCGCGGCCGAGGCGCCGGTGATCGCCGTCAGTCCGCTGGTCGCCGGCCGGGCCGTCAAGGGTCCAACCGAGCAGTTCGTCAAGGCGGTCGGCCGGCCCTCCACCGCGGCCGGCGTGGCCTCGTTGTACGAGGGCCTGATCGAGGCGATGGTGGTCGACGCCGACGACCCCGACCCGGAGCCGGAGGGGTTGCGGATCCTCTCCTGCCCCACCTTGATGGAGGGTGCCCGGGGCAGGACAGAGCTGGCCGAGCGGGTGCTGGAGTTCGCGCGGGTGCTGCGCTGAACGGTGCTAGCCACCGCGATCATTCCGGTCAAGCGCTTCGGAGCCGCCAAGCAGCGGCTTCTCGCGGCCCTCGACGGGCCCGGCCGAGCCGGGCTGGTCAGGGCGATGCTCGCCGACGTTCTGGCGGCGACCTCCAGCGCCGGGCTGACCGAGCGGGTGATCGTGGTGACTGGAGAGCGGCGGGCCGAGCGAATTGCACTGAGCGGCGAGCGCGGCGTTTCCAAGCCACTGGAGGTTCTCCGAGACCCCCGCGATATCGGCCATTCGGAGGCAGCGACGTTGGGGATCGTCCGCGCGCAGGCCTTGGGTGCCTCCTGCGTCGTCCTGCTCCCCGGGGATTGTCCGCTGCTCGACCCGGCAGAGCTCGGCTCAGCGCTCGAGCGGATGCGACCCGGCCGGGTGGCGATCGTCCCCGATCGCCACGGCACCGGCACCAACGCACTCTTGCTCTCGCCACCGAACGCGATCGCACCGGCGTTCGGCCCCGGCAGCTCGGCCCGCCATGCCGACCGGGCGCGTCGCGCCGGGCACGAGGTGGCTCTTGAGCCGCTCGACTCGCTCGGGCTGGACGTCGACACTCCGGACGATCTCGACGCCCTTGCCGAGGCGCTGGAGCGAGCGCCTCATCGAGCCCGCGCGACGGCGGCCGAGCTCGCCCGGCTGGGTCGTCTCAGAGGCGTGGCTCCCGCATGAGAGACGGCCTCGAGGTCATCCCCATCGAAGGCCTGCCCGAGATCAGCCCCGGCGACCCACTCGGCGAGCTGATCGCCGGAAGACTGCCCGGCGCGGGCGTGGAGCCGCTGGACGCCGACGTCGTCATCGTCGCCCAGAAGACGGTCTCGAAGGCGGAGGGACAGGTGCGCTCGCTCGGCGACGTGGCGCCGGGCCCGAAGGCGCAACGGCTGGCGGAGCAGCTCGGCAAGGACCCGCGCCTGGTCGAGCTGATCCTGAGCCAGAGCCGCGCGGTCATCCGCGCGGAGCGCGATCTCCTGATCGTGGAGACGCTGAGCGGCTGGATCTGCGCCAACGCGGGGATTGACGCGTCGAATGTGCCCGGCGCCGATCAGGTCACCCTGCTGCCCGAGGACCCCGATGGCTCGGCCCGGCGCATCAGGGCGCAGCTCGCCGCGGCGACGGGCGTGCGGCCCGCGGTGGTTGTCACCGACAGCTTCGGGCGGCCCTGGCGGCTCGGCCAGGTCGACGTCGCGATCGGATCCGCGGGGCTAACGCCACTCGATGACTGGCGCGGCCGCACCGACCGCGAGGACAGGGAGCTCGGTGCGACCGTGGTCGCGGTTGCCGATCAGGCGGCGTCAGCGGCCGACCTGGCGCGTGCCAAGGACGCCGGCGTTCCCGTCTGCCTGGTGCGAGGCCTGGGACGCTTCGTGAGCGCAGAGGACGGACCGGGAGCGCGCGCGATCCAGCGGCCCGAGGTCGAGGACCTCTTCCGCTAGCCGACCGGTCCGCCGGCGGCGGTCATCGGGTCGGGTTGTCCCTCCTCGGTGAACTCCGGGGGCTCGTAGAGCTTCCCCGGCGCCGCCCCGATCGCCAGCACCCGCGCTCCCTCGTCTCCGGTGGTGATCTTGCGAGCTTCCTGCGGGCCGACGCGGGCGAAGACCCCGGCCTCGAGCTCGTAGCTATGGCCGTCCACCGTCAAGGTGGCATTGCCGGCGAGCACTGTGTACACCTCTTCCTGCCCGTCGAGGCTGTGGTCATGCTCCGGGTACTCACTGAAGCCGGCCGGCAGATCCATGATCGCGAGCCCAAACGAGCTCACGCCCAGCCCGGCCCGGACGCGCCGGAAGCCACCTCCGAAGATCGCCTCGAACTCCTCCAGCCGCTTCACGGTCACATCCGCCATCAGACGTCCTCTCTCGATGTTCGATCCACGACCAAGACGGCCGCGCCACGAACCCTACCGCCGCGCAGATCGTCGAGGGCGGCATTGGCTTGCTCGAGCGGATACTCGGCAACCTCGGACCGCACCGGGACCTGCGGCGCCAGCGCCATGAACTCCTCACCGTCTCGCCGAGTGAGGTTGGCCACCGAGCGCAGAGTGCGCTCTCCCCAAAGGATCTCGTAGGGAAAGGAGGGAATGTCGCTCATGTGAATGCCCGCGCAGACCACCGTTCCGCCCGGTGCGACGGCACGCAGCGCGACCGGCACCAGCTCCCCCGCGGGGGCGAAGATGATTGCCGCATCGAGTGGCTCGGGCGGCCCCCCGGCGCCGGGCTCGGAGACCTCCGAGCCGCCCTCGGTGTCACCCGCCCAGGCGGCGCCGACGCCCAGCGCGAACCGCTGCGTCTCGGAGTCGCCGGGCCGAGTCAGGGCGAACACGCGCCGGCCCTGGTGCGATGCAACTTGGCAGACGATGTGGGCGGAGGCGCCGAAGCCGTAGAACCCGATCCGCGCCGCCTCGCCGCAGAGTCGCAGCGACCGGAAGCCGATCAGCCCGGCGCACAGAAGCGGCGCCGCCTGAAGGTCCGGATAGCCCTCGGGGATCGAGAAGCAGTAGCGCTCGTCGGCAACGACCTGCTCCGCGTAACCCCCGTCGAGCTGATACCCGGTGAACCGGGCCCGCTCGCAGAGGTTCTCGCGACCCGAGCGGCAGTAGCGGCACTCGCCGTCTGTCCACCCCAGCCACGGGATCCCCACCCGTTGCCCGCCGGCGAAGCGCTCCGCCCCCTCCCCCGCCGCCTCGACCGTGCCGACTATCTGATGGCCGACCACGAGAGGCAGTTTCGGCTCGCGCAGGTCTCCGTCGACCACATGGAGATCGGTCCGGCAAACCCCGCACGCGTGCACCCGCACCAGCACCTCGCCAGGCCCAGGCTGCGGGACGGGCACCTGGGACATTCGCAAGGGCTCGCGCTGCTGCTCGAGGACCATCGCCTGCACTCGCCAATCATCGCGCCTGGACCGCGCAACGTGCGGGAATCTCGAACAGAGGCTTGACCAGTCACGGTTGACGCTCGGCCCGAGGGGCGAGAGGGTTCACCCGCACTCGAGACGAAGGGAGCCTTGCCATGAGTGATCGTGATTGGGAACGACTCGGAGCGGCGACGGGCGCCGTTTCCGTCCTCCTGTTCATCATCGGGTTTGGAATCTTCCCGGCACCGCCCGACATCGATGCCCCGGCCACGGAGATCCAGACCTATTACGCCGATCACCAGAGCGGCGTCCAAGCGGCGCTGGTGCTCCTCACCGGCGCGCTCTTCTTCTTCATCTGGTTCCTGGGCAGCCTCCGCAGCGCGCTGAGGGTGGCCGAGGGCGGTACCGGTCGCGTCTCTTCGATCGCCTTCGCCGGCGGCGTGGTCAGCGCGTCAGCCTTTTTCGTGCTGGTCACCCTGCTCGCGGGCGCGGCCTTCCACCCCGACCAGTCGACGCCGGAGGTGAGCCAGGCGATCAACGACCTGGCGGTGGTCTCGGCCGGACCGGCGCTGGCCGGGTTGACGGCGCTCTTCGCCGCCAGCGCCAAGGTCGCCTTCCGCTATGGGGCGTTCTCGCCCGCAATCGGGTGGCTGCTCGCGCTCGCGGCACTCGCCCAGCTGTTCGGGGTCGGCGCGATGCTGACCGACAGCGGCGCGTTCGCCGGCGACGGGGTGCTCGGCTTCGTCCTGCCGGTCGCTGGCTTTGCCGTCGCGATCCTGGTCCTGAGCGGCGCGCTCGTGCAGCGCGCGGGGAGGGTGGATCAACCGGTCGCTGGGTAGCCCGCAAGCTCCAGAGCCCGAAGCAGCCTGGCGACGACGCCGTGCTGGCGGCTTGCAAGCGTCGCGATGGCCTGATCCACGGCGTGAGTGTGGGGATTGAGGACGCATATGGTCCCCAACCCCGCACTCGACTTCGGTGCCCCGGCCCGGTCGTTCTGCCGCGGCGTAAAGGAACTCAGTACGTTTCGACGATCTCGTACAGGGTGGTGCGTTGGGCCGGCTGGCGGCCGGCGGCGCGGGCCGCGGCGATCAGCTCCGGGGGGTCGAGGCGGACGCCGTGGTACGAGCCGGCCATGCGGGAGATGTTCTCCTCCATCAGGGTGCCGCCGAGGTCGTTGACCCCCCAGCGGAGGCTCTCGGTCGCGGCGTCCAGCCCCATCTTCACCCAGCTCGCCTGAAGGTTGGTGATCGTCCTGCCGAGGGCCAGCCGGAAGGCCGCGGTGTGCTTGAGGTTCTCATCCCGGGAGATCTCCTCGACCCCGTGAGTGCGGCCGAGAAGCGTGTTGAAGGGGATGAAGCTGAGCGGGACGAACTCCGTGATGCCGCCGGTCCGCTCCTGAAGCTCCCGAACGACACGCATGTGCTGGGCCAGCTCCCACGGCTCCTCGATGTGGCCGAACATCACCGTCGACGTGGAGCGCAGCCCCGAGCGGTGGCAGGCCTCGATGATCTCGACCCAGCGGGCGACGGGAAGCTTGTTCGGCGAGATCCGCGCCCGGACGCCGTCGTGGAGCACCTCCGCCGCCGTTCCGGGCGTCGACCCGAGTCCGCACTCCAGCAGGTAGTCGAAGACCGCCTCAGGACTTTGTCCCGAGCGCTCGCACATGAAGTGGATCTCCATCGGCGAGTAGGCGTGCAGGTGAATCTGCGGCGCCACCTCCTTCACCAGCCGCAGCCAGCGCCCGTAGTGCTCCAGCGTGTAGTCGGGATGGATCCCGCCCTGCATGCAGACCTCGGTGGCGCCGTAGTCGACCGCCTCCTGCACGCGGGCCTGGAAATCGTCGGGGGCGACGTGGTAGGCGTCCGGCGAGCGACGGCCCTGGCCGAAGCCGCAGAAGGCGCAGCCGACGATGCAGATGTTGGTGAAGTTGATGTTGCGGTTGATCACGAACGTCACCCGCTCGCCCGCGAGCTCGACGCGCAGCTCGTCCGCCGCCACGCGCATCTCCTCCACCACCTCCGGGCGCGTCTCCGCGAAGAGGGCAGTCAGCTCCTCCTCGCTCAGCGCCTCTCCTCGGCGACCCTTCTCGATCGCCCGCGGAGCCACGTCCCCCGAGATCCGCCGCTCGGTCCGCCGCCCCGACCCCTTCCGCGGGATGAAGCTCCAGTACTTGAGCTTCACCAGGTCGAGCACGCCCTGGTCCATCCAGCCGGGATCCAGATACTGGGGATACGCGCACAGCCGTTCGGTCAGCGCGTAGCCCTGCTCCTTGAGCTGCTTGCGGACCTGGTGCGGGCTGGGGAACGGCTGCTCCGGGGAGATGTGGTCCCCGTTGGCGGACAGCCCCCCGAGGTCGGTCGCGCCCTCACGCACCAGCTCGCCCCACCAGTCTGAGAGGTTTGGCGGGACCTGGACCCCGACCTCCGGCATCAGCCGCCGGCACTCCCGTACGAGGAGCTTCATGTCATCGAGCGTGATCGGCGTCGCCCAGTCGGGAAGACCCGCTCCGCTGACATCCTCGGCCGGCGCAGCGTCGCTCCACCGCTCGCGGGCGGCTTCGTCGGCGATCTCGGCCACCTCGCGGCCGTAGTAGCTCGGATGGGGGACGAAGTTCTGGAGGATCACCTCCTGGATGTGCCCGTGGCGCTGGTTCACCGCCGCCAGAGCCTCGAGCGAGGCGATCCGCTCCTCATCGGTCTCTCCGATGCCCACGAGGATGCCGCTGGTGAACGGGATGCGAAGCTCGCCGGCCGCCTCGATCGTCTTCAACCGCTCGGCCGGATGCTTGCTGGGCGAACCGGCATGCACCGTCTCCATCAGGCGCTCCGAGATCGATTCGAGCATCAACCCCTGCGAGGCGGTGGTCTCTCGCAGCCGGGCCAGGTCCGCGGGCTTCAGGACGCCGAGGTTCGTGTGGGGCAGAAGGCCGCGCTCGAGCGCACGCTCACAGACCCATGCCACGTAGGAAACGAAGTCGGGGTGGCCCCAGGACCGAAGCCGCGCGGCGACCTCCGGATGGACCTCGGGCCGCTCGCCCGTCAGGACCAGCAGCTCCTTGGCGTTGCGGCGCACCGCCTCGTCGAGCCGGCTCTCCACCTGGTGGGGCTCATATAGGTGAGCCTGGTGTGTCGCGAACGCGCAGTACTTGCAGTAGCAGCGACAGGTCCGTGACAGCGAGAGCGTGTAGTTGCGCGAGAAGGTGACGCGCCGCACGCCTTGAAGCTAGCGCAGCGCGGGGCTGCGCACTATTTGCGCTGCTCGCGCGCCACCGTCGAGACGTCGGCTGCGACGTTCTCGACCACTTCCGCGCCGCTCGTGGGAGGCTCGGGGCCGAGCGCGTACTGGCCCCCGGCGATCACGAACCGGTACACGGCCGCCGCCGCGAGAGCACCGACGAGCGGGCCGACGAGGTAGGGCCAGACGCCCCCCCACTCGTTGCCGATCAGGGCGGGGCCGAACCAGCGCGCCGGGTTGACGGCGGAGCCGGTGAGCGGGCCGAAGATCATCACGTCGAGGCCGAGGGTGAGCCCGATCGCGAGCGGGGCCCACTCCTTCCTCGCCCTCGGATTGAAGGCCACAGCGCATACTGCGAGCACGAGCAGGAAGGTTCCGATCCCTTCCACCACCGCCCCGGCGAAGTCGCCGGCGAGCAGCGGGCTGACCGTGACCGCGCCGTAGTTGGCGGCGCGCCCCTCGTCGAGCAGCAGCCCCTTGACCAGCAGAGCGCCCAGAACGCCGCCGGAGAGCTGGGCGAGCATGTAGACCACCGCGTCGACCGGGTCGATGCGCCGGGTGACGGCGGCGGCGAAGGTCACCGCGGGGTTGAAGTGGCCCCCGCTGACCGCCCCGAAGGTGATAATCAAGCCGAACAGCACGATCCCGTGCACGAGCCCGACGACCGCGAAGTCCGAGCCGGTCTGCGCGTCGGCGGAGGTGGCGACGAAGAGCACCACCACCGTGCAGATGGCGAACGTCAAGAACAGCGTCCCGATCAGCTCGGCGATGTATGCGGCAAGTCCTCGATCCTGCACTGCGGGCAACCTCCTTGCGGGGTCGTCGGCGGGCAAATGTGGCGCGGGAGTCTATACAGCCTTCGCGGACGGGCCTTATCCTGGCGCCTCGATGCGATGGGTCGCCGCGCTGCTGGCGGCCATCCTCGCCTCGGTCGCCGTTGCCGGCTGTGGCGGGGATGGCGCTGAACCGGGCGCTTCCAGGGAAGCGACCCTGGTCCTCGACTTCCAGCCCAACGCCGTCCACGCCGGCATCTATTCGGCTCTCGAGCGCGGCTTCTACCGCCACGCGGGAATCGACCTGCGGGTGCAGGAGCCATCGGCCTCGACCGACGCCCCGAAGCTGCTCGAGGCCGGCCGCGCCGAGTTCGCGATCCTCGACATCCACGACCTGGGCTTGGCGCGGGAGCGTGGCCTCGACGTCGTCGGGATCACGCCGATCGTGCAACGCCCGCTGGCTGCGGTTCTGGTGGACCCGGCCGACGTTCACCGGCCTCGAGACCTGGAGGGTCGAAAGGTGGGCGTGACCGGCCTTCCCTCCGACGATGCGGTTCTCGATTCGGTGCTCCAGGCGGACGGGGCCGATCCGGAGGCCGTCGACCGGGTGACGATCGGCTTCAACGCCGTCGCCTCGCTGGCGGCGGGACGCGTCGACGCGGCAACGGCCTTTTGGAACGCAGAGGGCGTGGAGTTGAAACGCCAGGGCATCCCGATCGGCGCCTTTCGCGTCGACGACTACGGGGCCCCGCGATACCCGGAGCTCGTCCTCGTCACCTCTCGTGAGTTGATCGAAAGGGAACCCGATCTGACCGCGTCGATGGCCGAGGCCACCGCACGCGGGTATCGCTTCGCCGTCTCCAACTATCGATCCGGAGCCGGCTCGGGCTCCAGTCTCTCGGACCTGCTCGCCGGAACCTCCGGTCTCGACCGTGACGTGCAGCGCAACCAGCTCGACGCCTTGATGGCGGCGCACGCATTCGAGCCGGCCGGCCGGTTCGACCCGAAGGCGCTCAGCGCCTGGGGCCGATGGGATGTGGCCCACGGCATTCTCGACGCGAGGCCCGACCTGCAGGCGACGTTCGACCTCGGCGATTAGGCCCCGCGAGGGGCTAAGAGCGCAGCAGCCCCTCCACGAGCTCGGGCAGCTCGCGGGCCAGTCGCGAGCGCGGCACGACCAGGTCCACTCCCGCAGCCTCGGCGCGCCGGCGCTTCTCGGGGTCGGTGTGCCGGTAGAAGCCCAGCACGGGCTTGCCAAGGCTGACCACAGACGCGGGATCCACCTCGTCCACGTCGGCGACGATCAGGTCGGCGCCGGCGTTGGGCTCGGCGTCGAGGCGGGTGAGCATGACCTCGTGCCCGGCGCCGGCGAGGGTCGCCTCGACGCGGCTGGCGAGCATCAGGTCGCCGACCAGCGCGACTACGCGCGCCACGCGATCACAGGCTTCGGCTGCGGCGAAACTCTCGACGCACCGATTCCGGGCGGCCCCACATCTGGACAACCTCGGCGCGGCCCTCGCGAACCTCGCGCAGCACCATCTGGCCCCCGATTCCTTCCTGGTCGAGCAGGGCCAGCGTCCCCTTCACCGTCTCGGCCGCCGCGGCATGGCCAAACCGGTGGGCAACCAGCAGCCGCCAGTGCCAGTCCGCCTTCGAGTAAGGCTGCGCGTTGACCTGGGTCAGCATGACCGCGGCGTCGATATAACGGTCCTCGTCCTCGAGGCGCAGGTCGATCTCCAGATCGGTCCAGTCGTCGGGAAGCGAATCGAGGATCTCCTGAAAGGCCTCTGCCAGCCCCATTGACGACAGCGTACCGGCGGTCGCACGCTCAAGGGAACCGCCTCAGGCGCCGATCTGCTCTACGGGAGGGCTTCTTGCTTGTCAGGGCGATTCCGACCCGTTTGATGCGGACGCGGCCGAAGGCCAGTCGCGGCGGCCTCCTGCGTGCCGCGGCGCTGGGCCTCGGCATGCTCTGGCTCTGCGTGATCGCGCTGGCGACGGTCGGGATCAATGGCCAGCCGGTGCTCGTGCTGAGCGCCATCGGCCTGCTGGGCACGGTGGGTCTCCTCCCCGCGGCTCATCATCAGCAGGTGACGAAGCTGCGCGGCCTGGCGGCAACCGACGCGCTCACCGGGCTCACCAACCATCGAGGCTTCCAAGAGGTTCTGGCAACCGAGCTCGACCGCGCCCGCCGCGCCAACCTGCCGCTCGCCCTGGTGACGATGGACCTCGACAACTTCAAGCTGGTGAACGACACGCACGGGCACCCGTTTGGGGATGAGGTGCTGAGGGCGGTGGCCAAGAAGCTGCGAGGGGTGATCCGCGGCACCGACACCGCTGCCCGGGTGGGCGGCGAGGAATTCGCGTTCATCCTCCCCGGAACCAACGGCGAGACGGCGTACTGGATCGCCGAGCGGGCCCGGCAAGCCGTTGGTGAGGTCTCGGCCCGCGGACTGACGCTCTCGTTCTCGGCGGGTATCGCCATCTCCCCGGTCGACGCGGAGGACGCTTCCCGCCTCTGCCAGCTCGCCGATGGTGCTCTGTACTGCGCGAAGCGTCAGGGCAAGCAGCGCACGCGCCGATCGGATCCCGAGCAGGTGGCGTCGGACTCCGAGGACCAGGCCACCGAGATCGCCGCCCTGATCGCCGACCCGGAGGGGATCAAGCCCGTCTTCCAGCCTGTCGTCGACCTGGCGAGCGGGCACCTGGTCGGTTACGAGGCGCTGGCACGCTTCGCGAGCCCGGGTGAGCCCTCCCCCGAGGTGATGTTTGCCAGGGCTCACGCGTTCGGCCTCGGACCGGAGCTGAACGGGGCGGCGATCCGCGCGGCCCTGGAGCCCGTAGGCCGTCCAATGGGCACCCATTTGGCCCTGAATGTCAGCCCCTCGGCCCTCACCTCGGCCCCGGTGGTCGAGGCGCTTCCCGCCGACCTCTCGGGCCTCGTGATCGAGATCACCGAGCACGAATTCGTGCCGCGAGATGAGAACCTGGCTCGATCCGTCGCGGAACTGCGCGACCGCGGGGCGCTGATCGCCATCGATGACGCCGGAGCCGGCTACTCGGGCCTGAAGCAGATGATGCGGATGAAGCCGGACATCGTGAAGCTCGACCGCGACCTGGTGAGGCGAATACACGCGGATCCCGCCCGGATGGCGCTGGTCGAGTCCTTCGTCCGCTTCGCCCGACGCATTGGCGCCACGGTTTGCGCCGAGGGGATCGAGAGCCTCGACGACCTGGAGGTCGTCAGCGACCTCGACGTCCAATGGGGACAGGGCTACGCGCTCGGCCGTCCAGAGGCGCCTTGGGTCCTCGTTTCGCCGGCGGCCGCCGAGGTCTGCCGCGCAGGGCTCGCAACGGCTTTGCGTTCCGGCTCGAGGGCCGGCGGAAGGATCGCCGCCGGCGACCGCAGGCTCGAGTACCTCAGCGCCCAACTCGCCAGCGCCCGCTCCCGGACCGACCTCGAGGGCGCGATGGCCGTGATCGCGGCCGAGCTCAACGCCGACATGGTCTGCCTGTCCCACTGGCGCCCCGAGCAGGGGATAGTCGAGACATTGGCCGAGAGCGGCGGGACCGGCGAGGAGAGCTTCTCGGTGGACCAGTATCCGCTGACCGCCCGGGTCCTGCGCGACCAGGAGGCGGTGCAGGTCCTCGTCGGCGATCCGCAGTCCGACCGCCGCGAGGTCGAGCTCCTGCTCTCCCTCGACTACGGCTCGCTCTTGATCATGCCGGTTGTCAGCCGAGGCGAAAGCCTGGGAATCGTGGAGGCGTACAGCAAGGTCGAGCGGCCCTGGACGCGCGCCGAGATCAATCGAGCCCGGATCATCTCCAACCAGTTCGGCTCGGTGATCCTGGCCCTTTTCCGCCCGTCACCCGCCCTGGTCAGCTGAGCGAGAGGCGACCTCTAGCCCAGAAACACCTGCTGTAGCAGGAAGACGTTGAGGGCGATGATCAGCCCGCCGATGACGCTTACGACCACCGTCAACCACCGCGGATTGGCGAACACGCCCATGACGTCGCGGCGGCGAGCGAGCAGGAGCAACGGAACCAGGGCGAACGGGATCCCGAACGACAACACGACCTGGCTGACCACCAGCGCGTCACTCGGCGCAAGGCCGATTCCCAGCACGATCAGCGCCGGTGCCAGGGTGATCGCCCGCCGCACGAAGATCGGGATGCGGCGCTGGATGAAGCCCTGCATGACGACCTGTCCGGCCATCGTCCCGACCGAGGAGGATGCGAATCCCGACGCAAGCAGGGCGACTCCGAAGATCGTTGCCGCGTGATTCGAGACCGTCTGCTGAAGGCCCTGAAACGCACCCTCGATGCTATCGATCCCGGCCAGGCCACCCTGATTGAACAGGGCCGCCGCCATGATCATCATCGACAGGTTGACGACGCCCGCGATCGTCATCGCGATCACCACGTCGACCTTCTCGAAGCCGAGGATGCGGCGTCGCTCGTCGTCGTCCCGGCCCACGATCCGGCGCTGGGTGAGCGCCGAGTGCAGGTAGACGACGTGCGGCATCACCGTCGCGCCGATGATCCCGGTGGCCAGCAGCACGCTCTCGGTGCCGCCGAATCCCGGCACCACCAGATGGCCGGCCACGTCGCCCGCGTTCGGGCTCGCGTACATGATCTCGAGCGCGAAGGAGACGAGCACCACCCCGGCGAGCACGGCGATGCCGGCCTCGAGCCGCCGAAACCCCAGTTGCTGCAGGCCGAGGATGGCGAACGCGCCCGCGCCCGCGATCAGCCCGGCTTCGAAGAGCGGAATGCCGAACAGCAGGTAAAGGCCCAGCGCAGCGCCGACGACTTCGGCAACGTCGGTCGACATGGCGACGACCTCGGCCTGGATCCAGAGAGCGATCGAGGCCGGCCGCGAGAAGGTCTGGCGGCACAGCTCCGGGAGGTTCTTGCCAGTCGCGATGCCCAGCTTCGCCGACTGGGTCTGGATCACCATCGCGACCAGGTTCGCGGCCACCACCACCCACAGCAGCAGGTAGCCGAACTGCGCTCCGCCGGCGATGTTGGTGGCGAAGTTGCCCGGGTCGATATAGGCGACCGCGGCTATGAACGCCGGACCGAGGAAGGGCCAGACTCGCGCCGGCCCGCGGACGTGGCCGTCGAGCGATCGCCGCGCCGCGCGGGCGACGGCCGCCTCGCCGGGCATAACGTCCTCGACGGTCGCCTGGCCCGCCTCCATTCGCGCCGTGGAAAGAGGGGCCGGCGTTTCGAGGGTCGAATCGAGCGCCCGGTTCACGTTGCCCCCTCCTCGACTTCGACTCGCATCTTCTCCGCGAGCTCGCCGCCCAGGGCATGCTCGCGCCCCTCCACCTCGACGAACAGCGGCCCCCCGAAGGGCTGCGTGCCGGTGAGCCGCAGCCGCGCGCCCGGGCGGATGCCGCGCTCAGCGAGGAAACGGAGCATCTCCGGATCTGAGTCGGAGACCCGCGCGAAGGTTGCCGCCTGGCCCTCCTCGAGCTCGGTGAGGCCGGTCGTTCTGTCGTCAGCCAGGTCGAGCTCCGACGTTGGGATCGGATCGCCGTGCGGATCCAGCTCCGGGTTGCCGAGTTTCTCGGCGATCCGGCGTTCCAGGTCCTCGGATATGTAGTGCTCGAGAACCTCCGCCTCGTCGTGCACTCGGTCCCAGGGCATCTCGAGAGCCTCGGAGAGGAAGGACTCCAGCAGGCGGTGATGGCGCATCACCTCCAGCGCCACCTTCTCGCCGGCCGGCGTCAGCGCCACTCCGTGGTAGGGCTGGTAGCGGACCAGGTCCATCTGGTCGAGCCGCTTCAGCATCGCGGTCACCGAGCCGGGGGAAACTCCAAGCCTCGACGCGAGCGCCGTGGTCGACACCGGCCGCTTCGAGCGACGGGCGAGCGCATAGATCGCCTTCGTGTAGTCCTCCACCGCCTCGGAGTTGGCGGCAGCGGGACTGTGCCGAAAGCCGGAGTGGCGGTTGTCGGTCGCCATCAGACCGGCACCACGAGCCCTGTCAGGTACAGCGCCAGCATCCCGGCGAGGAGCGCCGCCACCGCACCCGGATGGAGGGCCCGTCCTCGTCCATCGCGCATCGCCGGGACCAGCTGCCATATGACCCTGGCGATCGCTCCCGCTCCGACGCCGAACAGCAGCGCCGCGACGCTCGGGTTGAACGCGGCGAAGCCGATCCACGCACCTGGGATCGCTGGGGCGCCCGCGATCAGACCGAGGGCCCCGAGGCGTGCGAGACTCGGCGTCCCCTTGGCCAGGGGTGCCACGATCGCGAGGCCCTCCGTGGTGTTGTGAAGCGCGAAGCCGACCACCAGGAAGGTCCCCAGAGCGAGCGCGCCGACGGCGTAGGCCGAGCCGATCGCCAGTCCCTCGCCGAGGTTGTGCAAACCGATCCCGATCGCCACCAGCAACGCGAGATACGCCCCTCCGCCGGCTGCGGCGCCGGGCACCGAGGCCCGCGACCGGGCGGAGAGGTAGGAGTCCACCCCTGCGAGGACCAGATACGAGCCCAGTGCGCCCAGCAGGACGAGGGCCTGCCCCCCGAACGCCGACGGCGCCGCGTTTCCGATCTCGAGGCCCTCCAGGGCCGCATCCACGCCGAGGACCGTCAGCAAGCCGACGGTGAACGCGATCAAGAGCCGAATCCAGCCCTGGTCGATCCGCCGCACGAAGGGAAGCCACAGCATCCCCAGCGCCACCGGGATCACGCCGACGTAGAGGCCGAGCAGGGCCATCAGCGCAAAGAAGCTCGAGCTCTGCTCGGGCGTCTCGGCCGCCACGGGGATCTCATGATCGATCGTGGCGCCGGTCGACGTGATCATGGAGATCTCGTAAGCCTCGCCCTCGATCCACGGGTAGGTGATGTCGAGCGTCGTCGCTGCGAGCCTGCCGACTCTGTTCCCGTCACTGGCCGTGAACGGGACGAAGGCGTCGTTGACCACGACCTGGGCAACGTCGACCGGGTCCGGGCCGTCGTTTCGCACCGTGAGCTCGATCTCGCCGGGTCGGAGGACGGTGCGTTCCACCGCGAGCTCCTCGACGGGCGGCCCGGTGCGATCGCCAAGCCCGGGAGCACCCAGGAGCGCCAGCAGCGCCGCGGTGCCGGCGATCAGGGAAAGGGGAATGAGGCCGAGCGCCCAAGCCGGTAGGCGCGCGGCGGGAGGCGGGCGCTCGGTGCCGGCACGTGCCTCCATCAGGCCAGCACCTCGAAGAAGCCCATCCAACCGAGCTGGGCGAACTCGCTGACGTGGGCGTGGAACATGTAGCGGCCCGGCTCCGGGAACCGCAGCTCGAGGATCCCTCGCTGCCCCTGCGCCTGCACGACCGTGTCCGTGAGCTCGGTCGGCTCGAGCGATGTGCCGGTCGGGTAGTAGTGGAAGAAGTTGGCGTGGATGTGGAAGGAGTTGACGGGGTCGAACTCGAGCACGTTGACGAGGTAGATCCGCACCAGCTCGCCACGCCGCACGCGGACTGGCTCCTCCATGTAGTGGAAGCCGACCGTGTTCACGGCGTACACCTCGTTCGAGGCGTCGAAGTTCGTGTCGAAGCCGTTCATCACCATCACCAGCTCGTCGGCGTCCGGACGGCCACGCCGTGGATCGATCACGAATGCCCCGTACAGGCCCTTGGAGATGTGGGACTCGAGGGGCATCACGTGGCAGTGGTAGAGGTGAAGGCCGAATGGAGTGGCGTCGAACTCGTAGGCGTAGCTCTGGCCCGGCTCGATCAGCCCACCGCCGCTTCGCTCGCCGACCCCCGGCACCCCGTCCATGTGGGCCGGGTGGATCCCGTGGAAGTGCACCGTGTGCGGGTGCGCTGAGCCGTTGGCGAACCTGATCCGCAGGCGCTCGCCCTCGCGGCAGCGCAAAGTGGGACCCGGGACGCGCCCGTTGTAGGTCCAGGCCGCGAACTTGACCCCTGGTGCGACCTCGATCTCCTTGTCGTGGGCCACCAGCTCGAACTCGCGCAGCACCCGGCCGCTCGCGAGCCGCCGCGTCTTTCCGCGCTCGAAGTCGCGCAGGATCTCGGTGGGGTCAAATCCGTTGGCGTGGTGATCGACCGTGCCCCCGGCGAAGCTCGCGTGAGCCAACCCGCCGCCGGCGCCCCCATGCCCGGGATGTCCGGCCGTCGACGCCCCGGCCGCCGAGGCCTGGCCGCCGCTGAGCGCGTGGTGCAGCCCCTGGTGGGGAACCACCTCGTGCAGGAGGGCAAGCGCCGGGGCTGCGGCCGCCCCGCCCACGAGGAGTTGACGGCGGCTGAGGCGCCTCTCTTTTCGATCCGCCACAACGGAAATTTTGACATATCAAAAGGTCAGACCGGGCTGAGGGAGGTGGTGGCGACTTTGTGGCGGATACCGCCATAAAGTCGCCAACGGCGGGGGGATCGCGCGACGGTCGAGGGCCGTTCCTACAATCGGTGGAGATGGAAACGGCGATCGAGCTGGACGGGCAGTACCGGGCCCTGCGCGAAGAGGCCGGCTTCCTTGCCCGCCGGCGTGGCGTGGTCCTCGTCAAGGGCCCCGACGGCGCTGAGTTCCTGCAGGGCCAGCTCACCAACGACGTGGAGGCCCTGGCAGCGAACGAGGGCTGCTACGCGGCGCTGCTCGACCGCAAGGGGCACATGCAAGCCGACATGCGGGTCCTGCGGCTGAGCAACGGGGAGACTTGGCTGGATACCGAGACCGACGCGATCGAGCCCGTGGTGCGACACCTGCGGATGTACAGCGTGGGCCGCGAGGTCGAGATCGAGGACGCCACGGGCGCCTGGGCGGTGACCTCGCTGATCGGGCCCGGCGCGGGCGAGGCGGCCGACACTGCTCCCCTCCCCGCCGAGCACGCCCAGCGCTTCCTCGAGCGCCAGGGCGTCGAGGTGCTCGCAGTCGCCACCGACCTCGGTTTCGACTTGATCACGCGCGCCGAGCAGGAGAGCGAATTGCGCGCGCTGCTGGAGGAGTCCGCCGCCGTGGAGGTCTCGGAAGATGCCGCCGAGATCCTGCGGGTGGAGTCGGGGCGCCCGCGCTTCGGCCACGAGATGTCCAACGCGACGATCCCCCAGGAGGCGGGGATCGATGCGCGGGCCGTCAGCTTCACCAAGGGCTGCTACATCGGCCAGGAGACGGTCGCGCGCCTTCACTACAAGGGCAAGCCCAACCGCCACCTGCGAGGGCTTCGACTGGAGGCGCCGGTCTCGAGTGACGAGGTGATCGCATACGAGGCTCGCGAGGTGGGCCGGATCGGGACGGCCGTCACCTCCCCCGCCCACGGCCCAATCGCGCTGGCCGTGATCCGCCGCGAGGCTGAGCCCGGCACCCAGGTGGAGGTGGGCGAAGAGGGGGTGCGCGCGCAGGTGGTGGAGCTCCCGTTCTGAGCGCGGGCTGCGTCGCAGCTGCTGCTCTTAGGCTAGGGTTGCGCCAATGAGCACCCAGGGCGCGGGGAGAGGACCGCGGCGTGCGCGCCAGGCGGCCTTCGCGGTGCTCGGCGGCCTGGTCGCGATCGTGCTTGGGGGGTGCGGCGAGGAGGATTTCACGAACGAGCCGCCTCGCGCCGCAGCCCAGATCAACGTGGCGGCGAAAGTGGACCAGCGCCAGGTCGTCGTCCAGCCCAACCACTTCGGGGCCGGCCTGGTGAACTTCACGATCACCAACTTCTCCGACAAACCGGTCCGGTTCACGCTCAGCGGGCCGAAGGAAGCGATCAGCGAGGAGATCCCGGCCGGCGCTTCCACAAGCTCGCCCGACTCGAGCGTGCCCACGGCGGGCACACTGAAGGTCGAGCTTCCCGAGGGCAGCTACCAGGCGAGCGCCGGCGACGCAGCGAGCGCCAAACCCGAAACCGTCAGCGTCGGGCCGGCGCGGCAGGGGTCGCAGAGCAAGCTCTTGCTGCCGTAGGACTTGTGGGCGTCACTGGTCCGCGACCGCGGCGGGCTCCGTAACCGTTTCGGGCCGGCCCGTCTGGAGCGAGCGAGCAGCGGCCAGGGTCGCCAGGGTAGAGAGGTAGAAGCTCTCCGGACCGGGCGCCTCGGCTTCGCCCCTGGCCACATCGCGCAGGAGCTCGAAGTGCGCGGAGAAGCCCTTGTCCTGACGGCGTCCGCCCAGGCTGCGCCTCCTCCCCCCCTTCCAGACGCTTCCGCTTTTGAAGTCCTCGATCACGGCGTAGGCCCCGGGGGCGCTGGTCTCGAAGCGCTCCTTGCCCGGGCCGCTTGGAGCATCGGCCGCGTAGTTGACCGTGCCCACTCCGCCGTCGGCGAAGGTGATCTGCACGCTGAAGTTGTCGCTCGCCCCCAGCGACAGCTCCGGATCCGACGGGAAGCCGTTCGCGACGACTGACTGCGGGTCGGCGCCCGCCTGATCGCAGAGGAAGTCGATGAAGTGGCAGCCCTCGCCCTTCAGGCGCCCGCCCCCCTGCGCGAGGTCGTTGAGCCAGTGATCGCGGTCCAGTCGGCCGGCGTTCACGCGGTACGCCATCAGCCGCGGCCCGGACAGGTTCCGCAGCTCGCCCGCGAGGGGCGCGTAGCGGCGATTGAAGCCGACCAGAAGCGGCGAGCCGGCGCGAAGCTGCGCGTCCATGACCAGCCGCAGCTGATCCCAATCGAGGGCGAGGGGCTTCTCGACGTAGACCATACGGCCCGCCTCGAGCGCCCGGGCGGCGAGCTCGGCGTGGGAGTCATGCCGGGTGGCGATCGCGACCAGATCGAGGTCGTCCCTCTCCAGGATCTCTTCCACCCGGGCGTGGGCGGTCTCGAAGTCGAAGCGCCGGCGGGCGCCCTCCGCCGAGAGCCCCGCCGCGGAGGCGACCGCGACCGGCTCGAAACCGGCCCGCACGAGCCCCGGGATCAAGGTCGCGGTGGCGAACGAGCCCGCACCGATGACCCCCAGGCGACGCCCCTCACGGGCCGCCGGCTGCGCCCGTCTGCCCGCGGGCGAGGGCCTCGCCGGGACGGTTCCTCCGTCGTCAGGCGCGGCGTAGCCGAGCACGATTCCGACGGTGGTCTCCTCTCCCTCGAGAACTTCGAACGCGCGCTTTGCCTCGCCGAGCGCAAAGCGGTGCGTGATCAACTCGGCCGGCCGGATCTTCTGATCGGCGATCAGGCCCAGGAAGGCGGCCATGTTCCGCTGCTCGGTCCAGCGGACATAGCCGATCGGGTAGTCGAGCCCGTGGAGCTCGTAGTTCGGGTCGTAGCGGCCCGGGCCGTACGACCGAGCCAGGCGAAGGTCGAGCTCCTTTTCGTAGAAGGGCGCGCGGGGCAGATCCATGGCCACGTCCCCGACGACCACCACCGGGGCCCGATCGCGTGCCAGCCTGGCAGCTAGCAGGATCGGGTCGTTGGAGGCCGTGGCGGCGCAGACGAGAACGGCATCGGCCGCTCCCTCCCAGCGCGAGCCCTCATCCAGCTCGGAGCGCGGCGTCACCTCGGCGCCGGCGCGCCTCGCGAGCTCGAGCAGCTCGGGCTGCAGGTCCACGCCGAGGACTCTGCAGCCCGCCGCCCGCGCGACGCGCGCGGCAAGCTGTCCGATCAAGCCCAGGCCGACCACGGCCACAGTCGACCCCAGCTCGGTCTCACCGCGGCGGAACCCGTTGATCGCGATCGCGCCCAGGGTGGCGAACGCCGCCTCCTCGGCGTCGACTCCATCCGGCACTCGCGCGCAGAGCAGCGAGGGGACGACATCCACCTCGGCGTGCCCTGCGAACCCGCCGCCTGCGATCGCGACCCGATCGCCCGGGGCCAGCTCGCGCGTCGCCGGCCCAGCCTCGATGACCGTCCCGGCTGCGCTGTAGCCGATCGGCCCCAGCTCCTCGAGCCGGTTGCGAACCAGCTCCATGGTGGAGCGCACTCCCTCCGTTCGCATGCGGTTCAGCACCTGGCGCGCCTGGTCGGGGCGCGCCCGCGCCTTGCCCACCAGGCTCTTGCGGCCAATCTCGAGCGCCGCCCGCTCCGTGCCCGCGCTGAGCACCGAAGCCTCGAGCCGCACCGAAACCATGCCGGGTCCGGGAGCCGGGTCGGGGACCTCCACCAGCTCGAGGCGTCCATCCTTTAGCCGTCGGGCGACCTGTCGCATGGGGGACCCAGGGGCCAGGCTACCGGTTTGGGTTCCGCGCGATGCAGGACACGAACCGGGTAACTTACCCGCGCCGGCTGGGCTCGCGGCCCTGCACCGGCATCGAACGAGCGAGGGATGGCCGGCGAGCTCACACCATCCGATCTGGCTCCCGGGCTCCTGCTGGGCGCGGGCGTCGAGTTCGGTGAAGGCGTCGAGATCGCCGGCAACGTCGTCATCCATCCGGGCACCAGGGTCGGCAACCGGGTGGTGATCGAGGATGGGGCTGTGGTTGGCAAGCGCCCGCGCCTTGGCAAGCGCTCGAGCGCTCCGCGTCAGCCCCCGCCGGCGGCGGTGATCGGCGATGACGCCGTGATCGGCGCCGGGACCGTCGTCTTCGCCGGTGTCGAGCTGGGTCAGGGAGCGATCGCGGGCGACCAGGCGCACGTCCGGGAGCGAGCGGTACTGGGGGTGGAGACGGTGGTGGGCCGCGGGTCGGCGATCGACAACGACGTGCGAGTCGGAGAACGCGTCCGGATCAACACCAATTGCTACCTCACCGCCCACTCGGAGATCGAGGACGACGTGTTCGTCGGGCCCGGGGTCACAACGACCAACGACCAGACGATGGCCCGCCATCCGCGCGGGGCGTCCCTCGAGGGGGTCCGGCTGCGGCGGGCTTGCCGGATCGGCGGCGGAGCCGTGCTCTGCCCCGGCGTTGAGGTGGGCGAGGAAGCCTTCGTCGCCGCCGGAGCGGTAGTGGTCGCCGCGGTGCCCCCGCGCGCCGTGGTGATGGGCGTCCCCGCCCGCCAGGTCCGCGAGGTCTCGGCCGAGGACCTGATCGAGCGCTGGCAGTGAGCCCCGCAGCGTCGATTCCACTCTTTGCCCACCGTGCCGCGCTGGAGCCACTGCTGCCTCGGGTCGCCGAGCGCCAGCGCGCGGTGCTCGACTCGGGTCGCTACGTGCTCGGGCCCGAGCTGGCGGAGTTCGAGCACGAGTTCGCGGCCTACGTCGGGCGGCAGCACTGCGTCGGGGTGGCGAACGGCACCGACGCGCTGACGATCGCCCTGCGCGCGCTTGGGGTCGAGCCAGGGGCCGAGGTGATCGTCCCCGCCTTCACCTTCTTCGCCACCGCGGAGGCGGTTGTGAACGCCGGAGCGCGTCCGGTCTTCGCCGACATCGATCTGGAAACCAACTGCGTCACCGCACAGACCGTGGAGGGCGTGATCGGGTCCCGCACGCGCGCGATCGTCCCAGTGCACCTGTTCGGCAACCCGGCGCCGATGGCCGAGCTGTCGGAGCTTGCGAGCTCTCGCGGGCTGCTCGTGCTGGAGGATGCCGCCCAGGCCGCGGGCGCACGGCTCGAGGGCACGGCGGCAGGGGCGCTGGGCGACGCGGCTTGCTTCAGCTTCTACCCCGGCAAGCCCCTGGGCGCCTTCGGCGACGCTGGGGCGCTCCTGACCGATGAGGACGAGGTCGCCGCGGCGGCGCGCCGCCTGCGTGATCACGGCTCGGACCGGAGGTGGGTCCACAGCGAGGTCGGCTTCAACTCCCGTCTCGACGACCTCCAAGCCGCGGCGCTGCGGGTCCTTCTCCCCCACCTGGATGAGTGGAACGCCGCGCGACGGCGCGTGGCTTCCCTCTACACCGAGTCCGGCCTGGGAGCGCTCGTCGAGCTGCCTCCTGAGACCCCGGGCGCGGAACACGCCTACCACCTGTACGTGGTCAGGACGCCGGAGCGGGATCGCGTCATCGACGCGCTGGATGCGGCCGGCATCGAGTCGCGCGCCTACTACACCCCGCCGCTCCATAGACAGCCCGCGATGGCGGCGTACGCGCGCGAAGGCTCCCTTCCCGGGGCGGAACGGCTCGCCAACGAAGGGCTGGCGCTCCCGATGGGGCCGGCCCTCGACACCCAGGCGGTCCAGGCCGTCACGACCGCGGTCGCAGACGCGCTGGGGCGGTGAGCGACCTCCCGGAGACCAGCCGGACGCTGGACGTCTGGATCGACCTCGCCAACTCGCCGCACCCGCTGCTGTTTGCGCCCGTGGCTCGGCGCCTGGAGGAACTCGGCGACAGAGTCCTGGTCACGGCCCGCGATCACGCCCAGACGGTCGAGCTCGCACGGGGGATCTGGCCGCAGCTCACGGTCGTGGGGGGCGAGAGCCCGGCTGGCCGGCTCGGCAAGGCGCGCTCGCTTCGCGACCGCATCGGCGCCCTGCGGGCGTGGGCTTCCAAGCGTCGGCCTGACGTCGCCCTGTCCCACAACTCATACGCCCAGATCGTCGCCGCTCGCACGCTGGGCATGCCGATCGTCACCGGGATGGATTTCGAGCATCAGCCGGCCAACCACCTCGCCTTTCGGCTCGCCACGCTGGTGCTCCTGCCTGAGGCGTTTCCGGAGGGGATCGCCCGCCGCCGGGGCGCGACGAAGCGCAAGGTCTGGCGCTATCCGGGCCTCAAGGAGGCCATCTACCTGGGCGACTTCGAGCCCGATCCACACGTCCTCGCTGAGCTCGGCCTGAAGCGCTCGGATGAACGAGCGCTTGTCGTCGCGCGCACTCCGCCGGCGCGCGCCCTCTATCACCGGTTCGGCAATCCGCTCTTCATCGAGGCGCTGAGAGTGGTCTCGCAACAGCCGGGCGTGGAATCCGTCGTCTTGGCCCGCCATCCCGAGCAGGTCTCCGAGCTGACCCAGATGAACCTGCCCAACTGCACCATCCCCTCTGCGGCAATCGACTCTCGGTCGCTCCTTTACGAGGCCGATCTGCTGATCGGCGCCGGCGGAACGATGACCCGGGAGGCGGCCCTCATCGGCATCCCCACGTTCACGCTGTTCGCCGGCCAGCCACCGGCCGTGGACCGGTGGCTCGAGGACCGGGGCCTGCTGAAGCGGCTCACCTCAGCCGAGCAGCTGGCCACCATCGAGCGCCGCGATCGCGATCCCCGCCCGATCGACGAGTTGCGAACGTCCGGGCGGGAAGCCCGAGATCTCTTCGCGCGGGCCGTGCTAACCGTGGGCGGCGCGAGCTGACGGCTGCACGACGGCCGCAATGTGCGGCTCGGCTTCGGAGCGCTGGCGGCGGATGGCGGCCAGCTCGGCCTGGAGCTCAGTCCGCTCGCGCGCCAGCTCCTCTCTCAGTTGCTCCACCTCGGCGAGATGCTCACGCACCTCCTCCTCCATCTCCGCGCGCTGCTCGGCAAGCGCCCTCACCAGGCGCCGTTCGGCTTCGGCCAGCGCTTGCGCCTTCTCGGCCCGCTCGCGGCTCAGCTCATCTCTCAGCCGTGCAAGTTCAGGGGCGTGGCCGCGCTCAGCATCGGCGCGCACCGACGGGGTCGAGGCTGGGGCGGTTCCGCCCGTCCTATCCCGCGCAGGGGGCGCGGCGGCGCGTTTCGGAGGCTCGAACGCCAGTGCGGGCCCTGCCGCCGCATTGGTGGGCGCTTCCTCGCCAGTGACCGCCGCGCTGCGCTCGAAGTCGCGCCGGTGTCGCCTGAAGATTGCGGCCATCTCCATGAGCAGCGTACATGGATGTGCGGACTCCTAATTCGCTCCGCGCCGATGCACCACGACGAGGAACGTGCGGAGCAACAGCTTGACGTCCAGCCACAGCGACCAGTTCGTCACGTACAGGTAGTCGAGCTTGACCATCTCCTCGAACGGAATGCTGGTCCGGCCCAAAACCTGCCACAGGCCTGTGATCCCGGGCGCGAGGTCGAGTCGCGTGCGGCCCCAGCCGCTGACCGTGGCGTCCTCCGTCTCGACCAGCGGGCGAGGGCCGACCAGGCTCATGTCCCCTCGCAACACGTTCCAGAGCTGCGGCAACTCGTCGAGGCTGGTGAGGCGCAGGACCCTGCCGACTCGGGTGATCCGAGGGTCGTGATCGAGCTTCAGCCAGTTGGGGTCGTCGCTCTCCTCGAACAGCTCCTCGACCTGGCGCTCGGCCCCGGGGACCATTGTGCGGAACTTGAGCATCTGGAAGCCCCGGCCCTTCCTGCCGATCCGCCGCTGCCTGAAGAGAACGCTCCCCCGCGAGCCGAGCTTGACCGCGACGGCCACAGAGGCGATCACGGGAATCAGGAGCAGCAGGCCGACAGTCGCGCCGACGATGTCCATGGATCGCTTCATGAAGCGCGAGGAGCGCGGGAGCGTCAACGGGTTGAGCCCCAGCACGGCGATCCCCTCGATGTCGTCCACCTCCACCGACGGGCCGATTGCGTCGACGTGCGCCGGGAGGAGGCTGATCTTCAGCGACAGATCGCGGCACTCCTG